>NZ_CP173254.1:107500-315000 GCF_044881185.1 Sphingomonas sp. MMS12-HWE2-04
CCAAACCTAACCAAACTCCGAATACCTAGGAGTACTACTCGGGAGACAGACGGCGGGTGCTAAGGTCCGTCGTCAAAAGGGAAACAGCCCTGACCTACAGCTAAGGTCCCCAAGTCGTGTCTAAGTGGGAAAGCATGTGGGAATCCCAAAACAACCAGGAGGTTGGCTTAGAAGCAGCCATCCTTTAAAGAAAGCGTAACAGCTCACTGGTCTAAATAAGGGTTCCTGCGGCGAAGATGTAACGGGGCTCAAGACACGCACCGAAGCTTAGGGTGTGCTCGTTTACGAGTACGCGGTAGCGGAGCGTTCCGTAAGCCTGTGAAGCGATCTGGTAATGGGTCGTGGAGGTATCGGAAGTGCGAATGCAGACATGAGTAGCGATAAAGAGGGTGAGATGCCCTCTCGCCGAAAGACCAAGGGTTCCTGCGCAAGGCTAATCCGCGCAGGGTGAGCCGGCCCCTAAGACGAGCCCGAAGGGGGTAGTCGATGGGAACCACGTTAATATTCGTGGGCCTGGTGGTGTGTGACGGATGACGTGTGTTGTATGCTCTTATCGGATTGAGCATGCTTCGAAGTTGTCCCGGGAAATAGCCCCACCGTATAGACCGTACCCGAAACCGACACAGGTGGTCAGGTAGAGTATACCAAGGCGCTTGAGAGAAGTGTCCTGAAGGAACTCGGCAAATTGCCTCCGTACCTTCGGAAGAAGGAGGCCCTCACTGAGCGCAAGCTTTTTGAGGGGGCACAGGCCAGGGGGTAGCGACTGTTTAGCAAAAACACAGGGCTCTGCTAAGTCGGCTTCAAGACGACGTATAGGGCCTGACGCCTGCCCGGTGCCTGAAGGTTAAGTGGAGGGGTGCAAGCTCCGAAATGAAGCCCAGGTAAACGGCGGCCGTAACTATAACGGTCCTAAGGTAGCGAAATTCCTTGTCGGGTAAGTTCCGACCTGCACGAATGGCGTAACGACTTCCCCACTGTCTCCAGGACATGCTCAGCGAAATTGAATTCTCCGTGAAGATGCGGAGTACCCGCGGTTAGACGGAAAGACCCCGTGCACCTTTACTGCAGCTTCAGAGTGGCATTAGGAAAGAACTGTGTAGAATAGGTGGGAGGCTTTGAAGCATTGGCGCCAGCTGATGTGGAGCCACAATGTGAAATACCACCCTGTTGTTTTCTGATGTCTAACCACGCACCGTCATCCGGTGTTGGGACCCTCTGTGGCGGGTAGTTTGACTGGGGCGGTCGCCTCCTAAAGAGTAACGGAGGCGCGCGAAGGTTGGCTCAGGCCGGTTGGAAACCGGCTGTTAGAGTGCAATGGCATAAGCCAGCCTGACTGCGAGACTGACAAGTCGAGCAGAGACGAAAGTCGGTCATAGTGATCCGGTGGTCCCTCGTGGAAGGGCCATCGCTCAACGGATAAAAGGTACGCCGGGGATAACAGGCTGATAACCCCCAAGAGCTCATATCGACGGGGTTGTTTGGCACCTCGATGTCGGCTCATCACATCCTGGGGCTGGAGCAGGTCCCAAGGGTTTGGCTGTTCGCCAATTAAAGTGGTACGTGAGCTGGGTTCAGAACGTCGCGAGACAGTTTGGTCCCTATCTGCCGTGGGCGTCGAAATTTGAGAGGAGTTGACCCTAGTACGAGAGGACCGGGTTGAACATACCTCTGGTGTACCAGTCGTTCTGCCAAGAGCGCAGCTGGGTAGCTATGTATGGACGGGATAACCGCTGAAAGCATCTAAGCGGGAAGCCTCCCTCGAGATAAGATTTCTTAGGACGGTCGGAGACCACGACCTTGATAGACTGGATGTGGAAGTGCGGTAACGCATGGAGCTAACCAGTACTAATTGTCCTATTCGCGCTTGATGAGTCCCACCATCAATGACAGCCCTGGATATCCAGATCTGTCCGCTTGGTCGGATGATGAAACAAAGCCTGCACGGGCATCGATTTGAAAACCCTGAGAAGTTTCGCCACACCGGCTTCATTGCTTGGTGGCTATAGCGTCTGTGACCCACCCGATCCCATCCCGAACTCGGCCGTGAAACCAGACAGCGCCGATGGTACTATCGCCTAAGCGATGGAAGAGTAGGTCGTCGCCAGGCATTGCAGCCGGTGTGCGTGAAGCAACTCAGGAATTTCGGAAAAACCCATTCACTTTCTTGCTTGGCCTCAAGCGCCGGCAGCCGCATCCGCGGCTTTGGCTACCGCGCCACTCGGCGCGACGGCCGGTCGGCCTTGCGGAGCCCCCGGGCTCCGTCCAGCCAAGCATCGTCTGGTGGCGCGGGGTGGAGCAGTCCGGTAGCTCGTCAGGCTCATAACCTGAAGGTCACAGGTTCAAATCCTGTCCCCGCAACCAACACACAAACACAACCGCCTCGGGATACCCCGCGGCGGTTTTTTTGTGCCCGCCGCCCCGCGCAGTGGCGCGGTCCACCGGCTTCAGCATGATCGTTAGTGGTAGTAGCCAGTGCTTGCGACGCAGCGGGGAGGTCTGGCGTCAGCAGCCTCGACTAGAGCGCGCCGAGCGCGGCCTGCTCAACCACATCCAAGCGCACGCTGGGCGATCTCCTTTTCTGCGGCGTTCGCCAGTTCCTCGTCCACGATCCGCAGATCCGGCATGGCCACCGCAACCCATTCGCTTTCATCGCGCAGGCGATAGCGACGCTCCGGCTTGTCCGAGTCCGGGTCCTTGCGCCATTCGCGCCGTCCCCAGATGATCTGGCCTCGGTAAAGGGGGTTGTTGAGGATGCCGACCAACTTTTTCGGATCGCCGCGGATCGTCGAAGCGTGCCATTCGCCGCCGCGGGGGCCGGGCACGCGCTCTTCGTTCAGGGTAGTCGAAATTGCGATAGACGATTTTCCTGCCGCGAAGGCGCGGTAGACCCGGCGCACGACCGCAGCCTGCTCTTCGTCGATCTCGAAGATCCCGCGTAAGATCTCACCGCGCTCGTCGAGCTTGTTCACGCGCCGATACGCAGAGGCCTTACTCCTTGCGGGTCTGCCGGCAGGATCGCGGCCTTCATGCCGCGGAAGGTCTTGTCCGGCCAGTGCCTTTCGGCGAAAGCAGACGCTACACTTTTGCTCTGACGCCAATGAACCGATGATCCGGTGCAGGGCTGCGAACGTTGCTCAACCCAGTTCACGGTGCTCCTGCCTCACGGACGGGTGCCAACACACTAGAAGCCTCCTCTGGAAAATCCTCTTACGCAATCCCGTATCCTCAATCCCGATATCGCAACGCTTCTAACAAGAGCGCAAAAGCGGGTGATGGCTGCCGGCGGCTAGGGTAATAGAGGTAGTAGCCGTCGAATGGCTCGCACCAATCCGCCAGCACGCGGACCAGTGATCCCTCCGCGAAATGGCGGGCGACATGGTCCTCCAGCATAAACCCGATGCCATGCCCCGCAAGCGCTGCGGAAACGATCAGATCGGCATCGTTGAACACGAGCTGCCCTTCGGCCTTGACCCGCAATTCCTTGCCGCCCTGCTCGAACTCCCACGCATACAGGGCGCCGGAGGTCGCCATCCGCAAGCTGATGCAACTATGTCCTGCGAGGTCGTACGGCGTCTCGGGCCTCCCGCGCTGCGCGAGATAGGACGGAGACGCGAAGGCCGCCATCCGTAGCTTCGGACTGACCGGCATGGCGATCATGTCCAGCTCCAGGCGCTCGCCGAGCCGGACGCCGGCGTCGAACCGATCGGCGACGATGTCGACCAGGCCGTTCTCGATGTTCACCTCGACTTGGATGTCCGGGTTCTCAGCCGTCAGCCGATCGATCACCGGCCACAGCACCGCGCGCGCCGCATGCCCGCTAGAGGTGATGCGGACGGTTCCGGCCGGCCGTTCGCGCAATTCGGTGAGCGAGGCGAGCTTGTCGTCGATCTCGTCGAGCGCGGGGCGAAGCGTCTCCAGTAGGCGTTCCCCTGCCTCGGTCGGTGCGACGCTGCGCGTGGTGCGGGTGAGGAGCCGCAGCCCGAGCTTCGCCTCGAGACGTCGCACGGTGTGGCTGAGCGCGGACTGGGAGATGCCGAGCTTCGCCGCGGCGCGGGTGAAGCTGCGCTCCTCCGCCACCGCCAGGAACAGGGCGAGATTTCCGAGCTCCTCACGCCGCATTTCGCCTCAACCTCTCGGTTTCATGACATCAGGTCATAGACCCAAGCGATTTGCCCTGTCTAATCGAATGACCCGCGCGCGCGTAGATTGTGCCTGTCGAGATGCCCTCGTCCACGAGGCGCTCTCAGAAGAACAGGATTATCGACGATGCAGACGCGCGTATTGGGCCGCAGCGGCCTGGAAGTATCGGCACTCGGGCTCGGGTGCATGGGGCTGAGCTTCGGCTACGGCCCCGCCACCGACCGCAAGGACGCCGTCGCGCTGATCCGGGCCGCCCATGCGCGCGGCGTCACCTTCTTCGACACCGCCGAGGCCTATGGTCCCGGCATCAACGAGGAGGTGGTCGGCGAGGCGCTGGCGCCGGTGCGCGACGAGGTGGTGATCGCGACCAAGTTCGGCTTTCGAAACGGGGTGCCGACGGACGGGCTCGACAGCCGACCCGAGCGCATCCGCCAGGTCGCCGACGAAGCGCTGATGCGGCTGCGGACCGATCGGATCGACCTGTTCTACCAGCACCGCGTCGATCCGAACGTGCCGATCGAGGACGTGGCGGGCACCGTCAAGGACCTGATCCAGGCCGGCAAGGTCAAGCATTTCGGCCTGTCCGAGGCCGGCACCGACTCGATCCGCCGCGCGCATGCCGTGCAACCGGTCACGGCGCTGCAGAGCGAATATTCGATGTGGTGGCGCGAACCTGAAGGGGAAATCCTGCCGCTGCTCGAGGAACTTGGCATCGGCTTCGTGCCCTTCAGTCCGCTCGGCAAGGGCTTCCTGACCGGCAAGATCGCGGCGGACACCAGCTTCGGCGACCAGGACTTCCGCCGCACCGTGCCGCGCTTCGCGCCCGAGGCGCTGGAGGCTAACCAGGTGGTGGCCGATGTCGTCCGCGCCACGGCCGGGGCCAAGGGCGTGACGCCCGCGCAGGTCGCGCTTGGCTGGCTGCTGGCGCAGCGCCCGTGGATCGTGCCGATCCCGGGCACCACCAAGCTGCATCGGCTGGAGGAGAACCTCGGCGGGGCCGAGGTGATCCTGACGCCCGAGGACCTGGCGCACCTCGAAGCCGCGCTCAGCGCCGTCGAGGTGCAGGGCGACCGGTACGCCGCTGCCCACCAGACCTTCATCAATCGCTGATCCCCGAGGGCATTCCATGACCACCGTTCCCACCGTCACCCTGAACAACGGCGTCGAAATGCCGATCCTCGGATTCGGCGTATTCCAGGTGCCTGACCCCGCAGAATGCACGCGCAGCGTCCGCGACGCGATCGATGTCGGCTACCGCCTGCTCGATACCGCGGCGTCCTATGGCAATGAAGAATCCGTCGGCACCGCGATCCGCAGCCACGGGATCGACCGCGCCGAGCTGTTCGTCACCACCAAGCTCTGGGTGCAGGATGCCAGCTACGAAGGCGCAAAGGCCGCGTTCGAGCGCTCGATCAACAAGCTGCAGCTCGACTATCTCGACCTCTACCTGATCCACCAGCCTTACGGCGATGTCTACGGCGCGTGGCGGGCGATGGAAGAACTGCACCGCGCCGGGCGGATCCGCGCAATCGGCGTGAGCAACTTCTACCCCGATCGCCTCATCGACTTCGTGCTCCACAACGAGACCAAGCCGGCGGTAAACCAGATCGAGATCCACCCCTTCCACAGCCAGGCCGACGCGGTGAAGACCCTTGAGGAGTATGGCGTCCAGCCCGAGGCCTGGGGGCCGTTCGCCGAAGGCAAGAACGGCCTGTTCACCAACGAGCCGCTGCAGAAGATCGCCGACAAGCACGGCAAGAGCATCGCCCAGGTCGTGCTGCGCTGGCTGACGGAGCGCAGCATCGTCGCGATCCCCAAGTCGGTGCGCAAGGCGCGGATGGCGGAGAATTTCGCGATCTTCGATTTCGACCTCGATGCAGGCGACATCGAGACGATCGCCGGTCTCGACCAGAACGCCAGCAGCTTCTTCGATCATCGCGATCCGGCGATGGTGAAGTGGCTCGGCGAACGGAAGCTCTGATCATCCTTTTCGGGCCGATGTTCCGGCATCGGTCCCATTTCTACGGGAGAAGTTGCGATGCATCGTCGATCACCCACTACTCTGGACCTGCGCGCCCTGCTTGGCGCGGTTGCCCTGTCGGTGCTGCCCATGCAGCCGGCGCTCGCCCAGCAACCGCCGGCGCCCCCCACGGACACGATCAAGACCGCCGCCAGCCATAGCCCGACGGAGCAGCAGGTCATCGACCTGTCGAAGACCAAGTGGGACTGGATGGCCGACAAGAAGGTCGACTCGCTTGCTACGCTCTTCGACGACCGGGCCATGTTCACCCATATGGGCGGCACCTGGGGCAAGGTGCAGGAGCTCGCCACGATCAAGAGCGGCGGCATCTGGTACAAGAAGGCATCGATCCACGCAGTCGACGTGCGGGTGTTCGGCGATACCGCGATCGTCCTGGAGGACATGGACCTCGAAGCCGTGGTTGGCGCTCGAACTGTCACCAACGCCTTCATGGTGACAGAGGTCTATACGAAGCAGGCCGGGACCTGGCGCCTGGCGCAGCTCACCTTCTCGCACCTCCTCCGCCCGGTGAAGGCCGGTGTTGGCAGCAACTAGCGCCATTGGACTCTGCGTTCGACCGATCAACGCCAGGGCGAGAATAGCATGGGAGAAGAAGCGATGAAGGTCACTGGATTTGCGGCCGCCGCGCTGTCGATGGCCGGGCCTGCGGAAGCGCAGGATCGTTCCTCGGTCGCCCCCAGGAACATGCAGGCGATCGCCCCGGCTTTGGCGGGCTATACCGATCGCGTCCTGTTCGGCGACGTGTGGCTGCGCCCCGAACTCGCGCCGCGCGACCGCAGCATCGTCACCCTTTCGGTGCTGATCGCGACGGGCAAGACCGCGCAGATGGCGGGCCATCTTGCCCGCGGCCTCGATAACGGCATCAAACCTGCCGAAGTGGCGGGCATCGTCACGCAGCTCGCATTCTACACCGGATGGCCGAACGCCGTGTCGGCGCTGAACGAGGTCGAGAAGGTCTTCGCCGAGCGCCACGTCGATCCGGCGTCCCTCGCCGACATGACCCCGGCGACGGGACCGCTCCCCGCTTCCGATCCTGCGCGCGCCGCGACCGTCGAAAAATCGCTCGGGCCGACCGCGCCCAAGCTCGCGCAGCTCACCAACAACGTTTTGTTTGGCGACCTCTGGCGACGCACCGACCTGTCGCCGCGCGACCGCAGCCTCGTCACCATCGCCGCGCTTGCCGCCGGCGGTGATGGCGACCAGCTCGGCTTCCACATCCAGCGCGGCGTCGAGAATGGCCTTGCCCGGGACCAGATCATCGAGGCGCTGACCCATCTCGCCTTCTACGCAGGCTGGCCGAAGGCGAACACCGCCATCGGCATCGCGGCCAAGGCGTTCACCAGCAAGGAGACCGCAGCCATGTCCGACATCCAGATCGTTCCTGCCGGCCAGGCGCCCACACCCGGCTCCGCCGACTATTTCACCGGAAGCGTCTCGGTCGCATCGCCCTTCAAGGGCAGCGGCGAGGCGCGCCTTGGCGGCGCGACAGTGACCTTCCAACCGGGCGCACGCACCAACTGGCATAGCCACCCACTCGGGCAGCTGCTGATCGTCACGCACGGCGCCGGATGGGTTCAGGCCCAGGGCAAGCCCGCACAGGCGATGAAGCCCGGCGACACGGTATGGATCGCGCCGGGCCTCAAGCATTGGCACGGCGCCGCGCACGATAGCACGATGACCCATGTCGCGGTCGCCGAAGCACTGGATGGTCAGACGGTCACCTGGCTCGAGCCGGTCTCCGACAACGACTATCAGCGGGCCCGCTGACGACGGCCGCATCCCGATACCCCGTGGACACTGACCGGAGAGGCCGCCCGATGGACGACATGCATATTACCCGAAGGAGCGTGCTGGTCGGCGGCGTCGCGACCGCCGCGGTGGCGACGACCAGCGAGGTCGGTGCCCAGCGGGTCACGTCCACGCCGGCACCGACCATGCCGGTGTCGCTCACCGTGAACGGCGCGCGCCGCACCCTGACGCTCGATACCCGCACAACGTTGCTTGACGCGCTGCGCGAGCATCTGCAGCTCACCGGCACCAAGAAAGGCTGCGATCACGGCCAGTGCGGCGCGTGCACCGTCCTCGTCAACGGCGCGCGGATCAATGCCTGCCTCAGCCTCGCCGTGCAGCACCAGGGCGACACGGTGACCACGATCGAAGGGCTCGGCACGCCCGACAAGCTCCACCCGATGCAGGCCGCCTTCGTCCAGCACGACGGCTACCAATGCGGCTATTGCACGCCCGGACAGATCTGTTCTGCCGTCGCCGTGCTCGATGAGATCCGGCGGGGCGTACCAAGCCACGTCCAGGTGGACCTGACGCAGCACCCGCAGCCGAACAATCTGGAGATGCGCGAGCGGATGAGCGGCAACATCTGCCGCTGCGGTGCGTATTCCAATATCGCGGAGGCCATGGCCGACGTCGCGGGAGCAACGGCATGAAGCCCTTCACCTACGAGCGCGCGAGAACCCCGGCCGAGGCCGCCGCTGCGGTGGCCAGCCGGCCCGGCGCCCGGTTCCTCGCCGGGGGCACCAACCTGCTCGACCTGATGAAGCTGGAGATCGAGACGCCGCAGCATCTGGTCGATGTCCAGGACCTCAAGCTGGACGGGATCGCGCCGACCAAGGAAGGCGGCCTGCGCATCGGCGCCCTAGTTACCAACACCGCACTTGCCGCCGACCTGCGCGTGCGCCGCGACTATGCCGTGCTGACCCGCGCGATCGTCGCCGGTGCCTCCGGCCAGCTGCGCAACAAGGCGACGACGGCAGGCAACCTGCTCCAGCGCACCCGCTGCCCCTATTTCTATGACACCAATCTGCCCTGCAACAAGCGCAAGCCCGGCTCGGGCTGCGCCGCGATCGGCGGGGTTAGCCGGCAGCTGGCGGTGATCGGGTCGAGCGACCAGTGCATCGCGACCTATCCCGGCGACATGGCGGTGGCGCTACGCGTGCTCGATGCCACGGTAGAGACGGTCCGCCCCGATGGCACCGCCCGCACCATCCCGATCGCCGACTTCCATCGTCTGCCGGGCGACACGCCGCACATCGACAACGCCTTGCAGCACGGCGAGCTGATCACGGCCGTCACCCTGCCGCGACCGCTCGGCGGCAGGCACAGCTATCACAAGGTCCGCGACCGCGCGTCCTATGCCTTCGCCCTCGTCTCGGTGGCTGCGGTGCTCCAAAAGGACGGCACCGGTCGCGTTGCCTTCGGCGGCGTGGCGGCCAAACCGTGGCGGATCGAGGCTGCGGAAGCGGAGATGCCGCGCGGGGCGGCGGCGGTGACCGAAAGGGCCTTTGCCGGCGCCCGGCCGACGCACGACAACGGCTTCAAGCTGCCGCTCGCCACGCGGGCGCTCGCGGCAACGATCGCGGAGGGGACGTCAGCATGAAGTTCGACACGCCGGCAGGCACCAACCCGATCGACCAGCAGAAGGTGATCGGCAAGCCGCATCCCCGGATCGAGGGGCCGTTAAAGACCACCGGCACCGCGGTCTATTCCTACGAGAATCACGCGGCGGCGCCCGATGCTGCCTATGGCTATGTCGTCGGATCGGCGATCGCCAAGGGCCGCATCGCGGGCATGGACCTGCGCGCAGCCAAGGCGGCTCCCGGCGTCCTCGCGATCGTGACGGCGGACAATGCCGGGCCGATCAAGCGCCAGGGCTTCTATGTCGCCAAGCCGCTCGCAGGGCCACAAATTGAGCATTACCACCAGGCGGTGGCGCTTGTCGTCGCCGAGACGTTCGAACAGGCGCGCGCCGCCGCCGCGCTGGTCCGGGTCGACTATGCCCGCGAGGATGGTGCCTTCGACCTCGCCGCCGCGCGCGCGGGCGCCAAGCCGCACCAGCGCCAGCCCGACGTCCGCATCGGCGATTTCGACAAGGCGTTCGCTGCCGCGCCGGTGAAGGTCGACGAGACCTACACGACGCCCGACCAGAGCCACATGATGATGGAGCCCCACGCCACCATCGCGCGGTGGGACGGCGATCATCTTACCATCTGGTCCGCGCAGCAGATCGTTGGCTGGGCGCGGCGCGACCTTTCGAACAAGCTCGGCATCCCGCAGGACCGGGTGCGTGTGGTGGCGACCTTCCTCGGCGGCGGCTTCGGCGGCAAGGGTAGCGTCTGCTCGGATGCGATCCTGGCGGCGCTCGGCGCGCGGGCGGCAGGCCGTCCCGTCAAGGTGACGTTGCCGCGCACGCTGATGCCCAACAACACCACGCACCGCCCCGCGACGATCCAGCGCGTGCGTTTGGCGGCGGATCGCGACGGCAGGCTGCTCGCCGTCGGGCACGAGACGCTGTCGGGCAACCTCCCCGGCGGCGGGCCCGAGATCGCCGCGGCGCAGACGCAATTGCTCTATGCCGGTGCGGCGCGGCTCAACCTCACCCGGCTGGCGGTGCTCGACCTGCCCGAAGGCAACGCGATGCGCGCGCCGGGCGAAGCGTCTGGGATGATGGCGCTCGAAGTTGCGATGGACGAGCTGGCCGAAAAGCTCGGCATGGACCCGGTCGAACTGCGCATCCTCAACGACACCCAGACCGTGCCCGACGACCCCGGCCGCGGTGCCGGAACCGACCCGCAAGCGGCAAGCGGCAGCCAGGGACCGGGCAAGCCTGCCGGTCGCCCGTTCTCGATCCGCCAGCTCGTGCCCTGCCTCCGCAGGGGCGCCGAGCGCTTCGGATGGCACGAACGCAGCCCCAAACCGGGCAGCCGTCGCGAAGGTCGCTGGCTGATCGGCATGGGCATGGCGAGCGCCATTCGCGGCGCGCCGATTATCCCTGCCGGCGCGCGCGTGACGCTCGACGGCAAGGGCATCGTCACGGTCGAAAGCAACATGACCGACATGGGCACCGGCAGCTACACCATCATCGGCCAGACCGTTGCCGAGATGATGGGCCTGCCGCTGGATCGCGTCGTGGTGAAGCTGGCGGATTCCGACTTCCCCGAAGCCTTTGGCGGCGGCGGCCAGGGCGGCGCAGCCTCGGCGACGGCGGGCGCCTATGCTGCCTGCGTCAAGCTGCGCGAGGCGGCGGCGGCGAAGCTGGGGTTCAACTCGGCTGACGCGACCTTTGCCGACGGGCAAATCCATGCCGGCAATCGCCGCGTCGCGCTGGCCGAGGCGGCCAAGGACGGCCCGCTCACCGCCGAGGACAAGATGGAATATGGCGACCTGTCGCGCCGCTTCGCGCAGCAGACCTTCGGCGCCCATTTCTGCGAAGTGTCCGTCGACGCCTATACTGGCGAGGTCCGGGTCCGACGGATGCTCGCGGTCTGCGCAGCCGGGCGCATCCTCAATCCCGTCACGGCACGCAGCCAGGTGATCGGCGGCATGGTGATGGGCACCGGCGCGGCGCTGATGGAGGAACTTGCCGTCGACAAGCGCTTCGGCTTCTTCGTGAATCACGATCTTGCTGGATACGAGGTGCCGGTCCATGCCGATATCCCGCACCAGGAGGTGATCTTCCTCGACGAGCTGGACCCCACGATGTCCCCGCTGAAGGCCAAAGGGGTCGGCGAACTGGGCATTTCAGGTGTCGCGCCGGCAATCGCCAATGCGGTCTATAACGCCACCGGTGTTCGGGTGCGGGAATATCCGATTACCCTCGACAAATATTTGGACCGACTGCCGATCGTTTGACCCGGGCCGTCGTCAAGCCAGAGCGACCAGCGCTGCCAATGGCCGCTTCCGGCGTGAGCGGTCGTTCGCGCCAGCGGATCGGTACGGCGTAAGTTGGTCGCAAGGTCAGCTGAACAGCTTACTGTTCGAGTGGACAGTACAGTTTGGACTGACAGGGAACCGAACATAGTATCCGGCGCTACTCAACCCCGGTAGTTGCGGACTCTGTCGGGCGGGCGAAGTGTGCGACAAGGAAATCGACGAACAATCGGATCTTGAGGAATCGCTCTCGCCCAGTCGGGAAAACAGCATGCAGTTCCGGCGTTCGCCCCACCCATCCATCAAGCACTGTAACGATGCGACCGTCCTTGGCGAGACGTGTAACCAGCGCATCCGTCGCCAGCATGAGCCCTTGACCAGCTATCAGCGCCTCCAGCAGCGCGGACGGATCATCGGCAATCATCACGGGCGCGATTGGATAGTCTCGGAACCCACCACCGTCACTCAGGCCCCAAGCATAACCGTCCTTGCGCTGCGCCAGTCGGTTGGCGAGGGTCGCGTGATCCATCAGGCCTGCCGGAGCGACGGGGCTTCCGTGCCGGTCGAGATAGGCAGGCGCCGCATAGATCCGGTTCGGGAAGCGCGTAAGCCGCCGTGCCATCAGCGCGCTGTCGCGCAATGGCCCCATCCTCAGCGCGATATCGACGTCGTCCGCCACCAGATCGGCTGAGCGGTGATCGAGCATCAGGTCGAAGCGTATCTGTGGATAGCGTTCGGCAAATGCGGCAAGCAGCGGTGCCATCACCCCGGTCGCCAGGGAATGTGGCAGGCTGATCCTGATCCAGCCCGCCGCGTCCCCCTTCAGATCCCTCACCGCCTGCTCGGCTTCGATCCTTGTCGGCGGCGCACACATCTCCTTTCCGGGACTCGGCCACGTCGTTCGGGAAACGAAAGGCTATCCTGGGTGCCGCAGCCGTGGTCGTCGCAGCCTTGAACGAGGGGGACGCGGAAGTGCGAACGAGACCCTTGGATCACTAAATCCTACGCCATCGAGGTCCGGTGAAAGTTCGATCGATAGCGAGCATTGGCCGGCATCCGCCGCAAGCTCTTGGGCCAGAGCGGCCCTCCGACATCGCAGTGGCGACCGGCTCCTGTTATCGTAGGCCGCCACCGCATCGCGATTAAAGCGCTGCTTTCCCAATCGAAGCGCCGCCATCCACGAACAGCGTTTGGCCGGTCACGTGGCCGGCGACACCTTCACGATCGCCGACATCGCGCATTTCGGTTGGCTGTGGCGTCGAGAGTTCGCCGGCATCGACTTCGAGGACAGCCCGCACGTCGCCCGGCGGCGGGAGGATTTTGGTGGCGCTACCACCGCACGCCTCGACGCATGCGTTCGACAGGAGCCAGCTCGGGCTTCCGCCGCGACCGCACTCACGGTTCAGACCTGCCGCATGCCCCCGTCGACGCACAGTTCGACACCGGCAATGAAGCTGGCCTCGTCGCTCAGCAGGAAAAGCGCGGCTGACGCGACCTCGGCCGGACGCGCCATACGCCCCAGCGGAATCGGCGCGATCAGGGCCGCCCGTATCGCCTCTGGCACGCGCGCCATCATATCTGTGTCGGTCGGCCCCGGCGCGACGACGTTGACGCGGATGCCACGCGGCGCCAGCTCCGCGGTCCAGGTGCGCGCATAGGAGCGCAAGGCGGCCTTGGTCGCGGCATAGGTGCCATAGGAGGCGACGCCGGCGGAGCCCGCAATCGAGCCGACGAGCACCACCGAGCCGCCGTCTCCCATCGCCCGCAACGCAGCCTGCAAACCGAACACCGCTCCGCGCACGTTTACGTCGAAAAGACGGTCGAAATGTTCGGGTGTTTCGTCGGCCAGGGCTGCGGGTTCGCCGATCCCCGCGTTGAGCACCAGTGCATCGATGCGGCCGTGCGCGGCCTGCACCTCTGCTGCCACGCGCACCATGTCCTCCGGCAGGCTCGCGTCCGCGACCAGCCCGCGTACGCCATTGCCGATTGTCTGCGCAGCCTGCTCGACCTCGCCGGCGTTGCGTCCCGTCAGGAACACCAGCGCTCCCTCGGCCGCGAGCCGATCCGCGATCGCAAAGCCGATACCCTTTGCGCCGCCCACGACCAGCGCCACCTTGTTTGTCATCCGAGCCATCAGGAGAGTCCTTCATCAATGAGGACCAACCAGATATACGATGTATATCTGATAACAAGAACGCACTTTGGATAGCCTAGATATGGCAGACGATACCGAGCTCGAAACCCTCTCGCGGAAAGCGCAGTCCGACATGGCGAGGGTGCGCCCCGTGCTGGACAAGATCGCCGACAAATGGACGATCATGATCCTAACGGTGCTGTGCCCGAAGCCCTCGCGCTTCAACGAGATCAAGCGGCGGCTCGACGGCATCACGCACAAGTCGCTTGCCGACGCGCTCAAACGCCTGGAACGCAACGGGCTGGTCACGCGCACCGTGCTGCCGACCGCGCCGATCGGCGTGCAATATGCGATTTCGCCGCTGGGCCATTCGCTCCGCCAGCCTTTCGAGGCGCTTTGCAACTGGGCACTGGAAAATGGCGATGCCTTCGATGATGCGGGCTCTGCTTATGATCAGGCCAAGGCTGTCGGATAGACAGTTCCAAGCAGTTCCGGGGAATGCCTGATCGTCCGATACCGAACGCAGTGCCGCCGCCCTGCTCATACCAGGGCGACGGACCGCTTCGGCGCTTGCAATCCTTCATGAGCCGGCTCTTGCCTCGTCGGCCAAGAGCAAGTGCGAGGAAGGCGATCGAGCCGGCGGGAAACCGCCGAGGCGGTTCCTCTCATGGTTTGTCGCCATTCTTGTGCGGATCGGCAAAGGCGGCATCGCTCGCCGGCGCGCGGTTCGTATAGGGTATCGGCACCCAGGCGAACCCCGATCCGACGTGCTGCATATGCCCGATCCCGGGGAAGGACAGATGCGGGATCGCGATCAGCGTCCGCTCGGCGGCAAAGCGCGCAAAGGCTTTTCGACGAACCGCGGCCGCTGTGGCGTTGTCGACGTCGTAGGCAATCGTCACGCCAGTGTCCGGCGCCTGGACCGCCGCCACATGGATGATGTCGCCTACGAACGTCAGGCTCTGATCCCGGCTCGTCAGCGTGTAGAAGGCGCTGCCCGGCGTATGGCCTGGATGCAGCGTGGCAACGACGCCCGGCACGACCTCGGTCGTGGCGGAGAAGGTCCTGATCTTTCCTGCATCGACTTCGGGCTGCAGCGCGGTCGCGGCCTGATCGAACGGACCTTGGACGACGATCAACGCGCCGGTATCGGTGCCCAATCCGATTGTCAGCGGCTGCCAAGGGTTTTCGCCTGGAATCCAATGGACCAATGGCGTAACCGCCATCGTCCAGTTGCAGATGCGCCTGAATAGCTCGGGCAATTGCGATGTTTATTTCGGAACTGGACCATCCTGACCCGGCCATCTGATCCTGAGGGCAGCCTATGCTGCCCGCAGGACAACCAGTCAGTCACTGAATGGAGGCGGAATGAGCGGAAGGCGTCTGGTAGTGCTGGCGGTCACAATCCCGCTTGCTTCCAACGTTCTGGCGGTGGGTGCGTCCCGGCGAGCCGGGATCGGACCAGAGCGCCGTAGCTTGAGCGATCGCGTGGCAACGTCACCTATTCCGGCCTCGTCAATGGAGAGGGACCCGCGGTGCTCGGCCGCACGCTCGGCTACGGCGGCACGGAGCAGGGTAGGGTCAGTGCCGGCGGCTATGGTCTGACGGCCTCGGGCCTGGCCTCCGGCAATTACGAGATTCGCTACATTGCGGGCAATCTCCGGCGCGTCGGACGGGATCGGGTTCAATCCGATGCAGACGGTTCGAAACTGCGGCAGGCAAATCTTGGTGCCTGTTAGCCGGGTCTCAGGCGCCGCACTGTCGAGCGCGGGGAAGGCCCCCCGGCGCTCGACATGCAATCCTCAGGCGAAAATCGCCTCCAGATCGGCGGGGGCGACACCTTCCTTGACGTTGCGCAGCTCGACATAGATGCAAGACTGCACCGTCACCATCGCCATGCTGCCCAGCGCGCTGATCGCGGAGCTGACCAGCGCAGTCACCACGATCGATCCGGTTGCAGCGACGCCTGCCGTTAGCAGCCCCGCGGGTATGCTGAGCAGCCACAGACCGATGACGACCAGCAGCATCGTGAGGAAGATGCGCCAGCGCGCGCCCTTGGTGAGCTCCAGGCTGCGTCCGAACGCTTCGAACACGCCAACCTTTTCTTGGACATAGACCGGGACGACTACCGACCAGCACAGCCAGAGGATGATGCCCGGGACGATCAGCAGGACCGTTGCCAGGGCGACGCCCAGCCCCAGTAGAAACCCGATGCCGATCATCGGCAGGATCATCGAGAGTCCAACTGCGAACGACGGACCGAATGCGGGCTTCTCTCCCGACAGATGCTGCACCGTGGCGCGGGTGAGCGCCGCCTGGAGCACCGCACCTGCGACCATGGCGACAAGCCAGCCGACCAGGATCGAGAGCAGGTTCGCCCCGCTGAACACTGCGCTGAAATCCGGGTTGGCGCGATCGATCCCAATGCCTGCCTGCCATAGGTTCAGCACGAAGGTTGGGCCTCCGGACAGGATCAGCGCGAGCCCGGCGAACAGCGCCAGATTGCTGGTGACCGTCTCGAACGATCGCGAAATGACGCTGGCGATCTCGTATCGCCCTTCTCCGAATTCGGCCATGATGTCCCCCTTTTTCGGCAGTCCTGCCGCCGGAGCAGAAAATGACTCGAAACCGGGCGGCAAGTCCAGCCTGAACGGCTTTTCACGGCTGGGAGGATAGGTTAGCGTTCGGGCGTGGGGCTAATCACGGCAATGGCGGCGGGGGCCGCGACGGAGTCTGTCGCGGCGGCGCATGCGACACTGCGCGCGCGCACCGATATCCAGTTCGAGCTGCCCGTCGCCAAGCCGCCTGAGATACCCCCCTGGATGCGCTGGCTCGGCAAGGCGCTCCAGCCGATCGGACCCTATATGGGCTGGATCTTTTGGATCGTCGTCGCGCTCGGCGCCGCGGCGGTTCTCTGGCTGATCGTCCGGACGGTTCTGCGCAGGCGGGGCCAGGGCGATACCGCGGCGGCGCCTCCAGGCGACATCGAGACGTGGCGCCCCGAAGAGCGCGTGGCACGCGCGCTGCTCGCCGAAGCCGATGCGATGGCGGCCCAGGGGCGTTACGAGGAAGCCGCCCGGCTCCTGCTCCACCGCAGCCTCGAGGATATCGCGCGCAATCGCCCGCGGCTGTTGCGCCCGGCGCTCACCAGCCGCGAGATCGGCGGCATGGCCGGCCTGCCCGAACGTCTGCGGACGGCCTTCGTCGCGCTCGCCGCGCCGGTCGAGCGGAGCCTGTTCGGCGGCCGCAGCCTCGCGCGCGGCGATTGGGAAGAAGCCCGCGCCGCTTATGGCGCCTTTGCCTTGCCGGGCTCGTGGAAATGAAGGGGGGCGCGCACCAGGCCTTTGCCGTCCGCACGATGCTGGCTCTCGTCGTGCTGGCGGCGGTCGGCTTTGCCGCGTTCCTGCTGCTGTTCGCCTATGCGGACGATCTGCGCCCGGCGCAGAATGGCGGCACGCATGCGCTGTCGACCTCGGCGGTCGGCTTCGTCGGGCTCGCCGATCTGGTCAAGCACACCCGCGGCAGCGCGCAGATGGTGCGCAGCGACGCGGATCTCGAGGACGACGCATTGCTGGTGCTCACCCCGCCGCCGGGCACCGATCCCGAGGCGCTCAAGCGCATTCTCGAGCGCCGCAAGGGGCTGTCGACGCTGGTGATCCTGCCCAAATGGGCGACCGCGCCGCTCGTCGGCAAGCCCAATTGGGTCCGGGTGGTGGGCGAGATTCCCCCGGGAATGGCGGCGGCGGCGCTGTTCGAGACCGTCAAGCTCACCGTCGCATCGGCGCCGGGCGCGCCCTTCCGCACGGCCTCGGGCCCCGACCTCGAAACCGTGTACGCCGGAGCAGACGATGCGGCGCTCGCCGTGGAAATGAAGTCGCGCCCGCTCATGATCGTCGCCGATCCGGACCTGTTCGACAATCACGGCCTGGCCACGCGGGCGGGCGCAGAGCGCGCGATGGAGATCCTCGACCAGCTCGCCCCCGAGGGCGCTATTGCGTTCGACCTCACGCTGCATGGCTTCGGCCGCAATCCCAATCTGCTCAAGCTCGCCTTCGAGGCGCCGTTCCTGCCGCTGACCTTGTGCATCGTGATCGCCGCGCTGCTCGCCGGCTGGCATGCGATGCTCCGCTTCGGACCGGCGGCGCTGCCCCAGCGCGGCGTGGCGTTCGGCAAGCGCGCGCTGGCCGATAACGGCGCGGCGTTGCTGCGGCTGGCGCGGCGGCGGCATCGGACCGGCGAGCGTTATGCCGCGCTGGTGCGCGAGGCGGTCGCGGTCAGCACCGGCGCGCCTTCCGGGCTCAGCGGCGATGCGCTCGACCATTATCTCGATCGGCTCGACCCCGCGAGCGAACCCTTTTCGAGCATGGCTGCGCGCGCCGCCGATGCTCCCGACACGCGCCGACTGCTCGATGCCGCGCGCGCGCTTTATCAGTGGAAGAGGACCGTGACGCGTGAACATCGATGAAGTGAAGGCGCTCGGCCAGGCGATCCGCAGCGAAGTGGCCAAGGGGGTGGTCGGGCTGGACGATGCGGTGGAGCTGATGCTCGTCGCCTTGTTCGCCTCGGGGCATATCCTTCTCGAAGGCCCGCCGGGCACTGCCAAGACCTTCCTGGCGCAATGCTTCGCGCGCGCCGTCGGGCTCGACTATGGCCGCATCCAGTTCACTCCCGATCTGCTGCCGGGCGACATTCTCGGCTCGAACCTGTTCAACTTCCAGACCTCGGCGTTCACCCTGACCCAGGGGCCGATCTTTACCGAGCTCCTGCTCGCCGACGAGATCAACCGCACGCCGCCCAAGACCCAGGCCGCGCTGCTGGAAGCCATGCAGGAGCGCACCGTCACCATCGACGGCGTCGATCACAAGCTGAGCGACCGCTTCATGGTGGTCGCTACCCAGAATCCGATCGAGAATCAGGGGGTCTATCCGCTTCCCGAGGCGCAGCTCGATCGCTTCCTGTTCAAATATGTCGTCGGCTATCCCTCCGACGAGGAGGAGCGTCGGCTGGTGGCGGCGATGGGCAATCGCTTCGGCACGCCGCATCCCGAGGACTGGGGCGTCTCGCAGGTCGCCGACGCCGCCACGATCCGTGCCGCCGCCGACGCGGTTTCGGTCAACCGATTGGCCGACGAAGTCGTCGACTATGTCGTCCGGCTGGTTCGCGCCACGCGCAACACCGGCGATCTCGCGCTTGGCGCCTCGCCCCGCGCCGCCGCGACGCTGGCGGCCGCCGCTCGTGCCTATGCCGCGCTCGACGGTCGCGATTTCGTGCTGCCCGATGATGTGAAACGGCTCGCCCCGGCGGCGCTGCGCCACCGCGTGCTGCTTTCCCCCGCCGCGGAAATCGACGGGCGCTCGGTGGACACGGTGGTCGCGGGGCTGGTCGAGCAGGTGGAAGCGCCGCGTTGATACGCCCGACGCGGCGAAGCGTGGTGGCGCTGGCGGCGGGCGCGCCGCTCGCCCTGCTGCTGGGTGTGGCCATGCCGCAGCTTTGGACCCTCGGGCTGCTATGGCTGCCGCTCACACTGACGTTGATCGGGCTTGACGCGTTGCTCGCGGCGCCTGTCGCCGTGGTTCGCGTGCGCAGCCCGGGTGCCGTCGCGATCGGCGCGCCGCTGGTCGTGGATATCGAGGTGGAGCGCGCAGGCGGTGCCGCGGCAGCGATCGAGTTGGCGATCGGCACGGGGCCGCGGCTCGAGCCGCGCGGCGATGATCGCGTCCATATCCGCGCCGATGAACATGAGGCCCGGATCGCCTTTACGGCGGTGCGTCGCGGGTCCGACGGTCTCCAGCAATTATGGACGCGCTGGACCGGGCCACTGGGGCTGGTCTGGCACCAGCGTTTCGAGCCGATCGACCGCCGCATCGTCATCACGCCGGATATCCGCCCCGTGCGCGAGGCGGCGGTATTGCTGCTGCGCGATGCCCAGGTCGGCGAGATGATGCGCGTCGATCGCGGCGAGGGCAGCGAATTCGATGCGCTTGCCGAATGGCGTTCGGGGATGGAGCGCCGCGCGATCGACTGGAACCACAGCGCGCGCCATCTGAAACTGCTCGCGCGCGAAAACCGGATCGAGCGCAACAATCAGGTGGTCTTCGCGATCGATGCCGGGCGGGCGATGTGTGAGCCCGTGGCGGGACTGCCGCGGATCGACCGCGCTGTCACTGCCGCGCTGCTTGCAGCCTATTCGGCGCTCAAGCTGGGCGATCGCGTCGGGTTGTTCGGTTTCGATTCGAAGCCGCGTGTCGCCTCCGGCACGGTTTCGGGAACGCGCGCCTTTCCGCTGATCCAGCGGCTCGCCGGCGAATTGGACTATAGCTCGGCAGAGACGAATTTTACCCTCGCGCTTGCCACGCTGGCGGGCAATCTCACGCGGCGCGCGCTCGTCGTGGTGTTCACAGAATTCACCGATCAGGCCGGCGCCGAGCTGATGATCCGTGCCGCCGCGAACCTGATGAAGCGGCATCTGGTGCTGTTCGTCGTGCTCGAGGATGCCGAACTCGAGGCGATCGCCGCGACCGAACCGCACGCAATCGACGACGTCTCGCGCGCGGTGGCCGCGGCGGCGATGTTGCGGGAGCGGCGGATCGTCGTGTCGCGCTTGCGGCATCTGGGTATCCATGTCCTCGAAGCCGCGCATGACCGCGTCGGCCCTGCGCTCGTGCGGCAATATCTCGACTTCAAGCGAAGGAACCTGCTGTGAACGCGCCAGACCTGAGCAGCGGCCGGTTCCGGGCGTCCCGCGAACGGGATTGGGACCGGCTCGAAGCGCTGATCGGCCGGATCGAGCGCGGCCGCGCGCCTTCGCTTAGCGACGAAGACCTTTTCGAGCTGCCGGTGCTGTATCGCGCGACGCTGTCGTCACTCTCCGTGGCGCGCGAAACCTCGCTCGACGCCGATCTGGTCGCGTACCTCGAATTGCTGGCCACCCGGGCCTATTTCATCCTCTATGGGGTGCAGCCGCCGCTATGGCATCGTATCCGCGGCTTCTTCGCGCATGCCTGGCCCGAAGCGATCCGCGCGATCGGGCGCGAGACTGCAGTGGCGGTGCTGCTGATGTTCGTCGGCACGCTTGCAGCCTATCTGCTGGTGATGCGCGATCCGGCCTGGTTTTATGCCATCGTCCCGGCGGATCTGGCGGGCGGGCGCGGGCCGCAGGCTTCGGCCGAGGAACTGCGCGGCGTGCTCTACCATTCGGACGGAGCGCTCGCGGTGTTCGCGACGATGCTGTTTACCCACAATACTCAGATTTCGCTGATGTGCTTCGCCTTGGGCTTTGCCTTCGGCGTGCCGACGGTGCTGCTGCTTCTCTACAATGGATGCATCCTCGGCGCGTTTTTGGCCATCCACGTCTCGAAGGGGTTGGGCTTCCAGGTGGCGGCCTGGCTGTCCATCCACGGCACGACGGAATTGTTCGCCATCTCGCTTGCTGGAGCAGCGGGCCTCCATATCGGCATGGCGGTGGCATTCCCCGGCCGGGAATCGCGCGGCGAGGCCGCGGTCACCGCAGGGCGCACCGCCGCGATCGCGATGCTCGGTGTAGTGGTGATGCTGGGGGTCGCCGGGCTGTTGGAAGGGGTTGGCCGCCAGGTCGTGCAGGACGATGTCGTGCGTGCTGTGATTGGCGGCACGGCCCTGCTCGGATGGCTGCTCTATTTCTATCTGATGCCGCTTGGCGAAAACACCGATGGCTGAGCGCCGCGCTGCCGCACCAAACAGCGATTTGCGGGCTTTCGTCACGCCCGAGGGTGTCGATCTCGGTCTTCGCCTCGGCGGGGTCGGAGAGCGCGCGGCCGCCTTCATCCTCGATCTGATCATCATCGCCGGGGTGCTGCTCGCGCTGACCATTGCGATGCTTTTCCTGTTCATCGGAGCGATCAGCGGCGGCGGAGCGGCCGCCGGCCAGGCGGTTGCGGCCATCTGGCTTCTCGGCTTCTTCGTGCTGCGCAATTTCTATTTCACTGCGCTCGAGCTCGGCACGCGATCGGCCACGATCGGCAAGCGGGTGATGAAACTGCGCGTCGTGGCGCGCGATGGGCGGCGGCTTTCGGGCTATGCGGTCGTCGCGCGCAATGCGATGCGCGAGCTCGAATTCTTCCTGCCGATGTCGTTTCTCGCGTATGAAAGCAGTCAGGGCCTGGCCGGCTTCGGGCTGTCCGCCGCCGGGTTGCTGTGGAGCGGCGGCTTCCTGCTGTTCCCGCTGTTGAACCGAGATCACTTGCGGGTCGGCGATCTGATCGCGGGAACCTGGGTGGTGCGGCTGCCGCGGCGGAGCCTTGGCGCCAGCGTCGTCGGCGATGCTGCGCTCGATCGCTACCAGTTTACCGATCAGCAGCTTGCCGCTTATGGCGAATTCGAGCTGCAGAAGCTCGAGGAGGTGCTGCGACGGCAGGACGAACTGGCGATGATCGTCGTCGCACGCACGATCCGCACCCGGATCGGCTGGCGCGGTGGCGAGGGGGACGAACTCGCGTTCCTGCGCGCGTATTATGCCGCGCTGTGCACGCGGCTCGAGCGGGGTATGCTGTTCGGCAAACGGCGGCTGGACAAGCATCAGGCGGGCTAGCGGCCGTCTGGCCCGCGGCGCGCCTGGTCTGCGGCGGAATCCGGCCGCTTGCGGTCGCGGCGGCAGCCGCATCTGGTAACAGTCCGCGGCCCGACTATGGAATCAACGCAAGTGGCTTGCCAGGAAATCGCCGCGGACGCGCCCCCGGGCCGACGTGCTGCCGCCGCCGACAAACGCTGCGTAGATTTGCTCGACAACGCCTGGATGATATTCCTCGAGAATCGGCGCGCTGCGTGCTCGCGATCTTAGAAGCCCCGCTGAAGCTTCCGACCTGCGCGATCCCTAGGCCTGGTGCCGCCAGTTGGCCGATTGTCTCGCGATTGTTGGCCTCGATGCTTCCTTTGACCGACAGCGCGAAATCGCGGCCATCGCGCCGGAGCGGCCACATCGGCTCGGCCCGGCGGAAGCTGAAGTTCAGGGAATTGCGTCAGTGCTCGGGAGTCCGTGGAATCCCATACACGGCAAGACCGTCCAGCGCCGGCGCAGTGGGGGGCTCGGATCGAAATCAGGATCCGGCTAGCACTACTTCGGTCACGGCGCGCTTCCCGCCGACGCGCGCGAGCTGGACATAAACGTCGACCGTGTTGCGGACATAGTGACGCACGTCCTCGCGCCCGAGTTGCGTGCCAGCCTGAAGTACGAGCAAGACGATCTGCTCGATCGCGCGTTCGGCAGAATTGGCGTGGACCGAGGTCATCGAGCCGGGGTGCCCGGTGTTGATCGCGCGCAGAAACGCGTAGGCTTCCTCGCCGCGCAATTCCCCCAGGATGATGCGATCGGGCCGCATGCGCAGCGAGGCGGCGAGAAGATCGGTTGCGTTCACCTGCGCTTCGCCCAGAGCGCCGCGCACCGCGAGCAGGCCCACCAGATTGCCATGGTGTTGGTGAAGTTCGGGAGTATCCTCGATCAGGATCAGTCGTTCCTCGACCGGAATCTCGCGGATGAGCGCATTGAGGAACGTGGTCTTGCCGGTCGAGGTGCCACCGGAGACCAGGATGTTCTTCCGCGCGCGCACCGCTAAGGCAAGCATTCCCGCGATATCGCCGGCGTCGCGCAGGCGCGCGAGTTCGGGCTCGACACCGGTGCCAATGCGTGACTTGTGACGCGTCTCGGCGAAGGCGCCCGCAGCGACATAGTCCGAGAGCCGCAGATCGGATGACACATGCTTGCGGATCGCCAACGCCATTGAGCCGCGTGTGGCCGGCGGCGCGACGATCTGGACGCGCGCGCCGTCCGGAAGCGCTGCGGAGAGCAACGGATGCTGGCGGCTGATGCCCTGGTGGGAAATTGCGGCGATCTGCCGGGCGAGGCGATCGAGCGTCGCCGCGTCGAGTCCGGGCGCCTCGTGCCGTTCGACCCGCCCTCCCAATGTCTCGGCCCATATCTCGCCAGGCCGATTGACATAGATGTCGGTGACGTCAGGCCGGGAGAGAACCCCGGCCAATGGGGCCAGATACGCGCGAAGATAAATGCCTTCGTCGTTCGCCGCGCCGGCGCCGCTCATCGTGCTTCGACGCTGGTGAAATCAAGGTCCCTTGCGACGAAGATTGAGATACTTGCCGCGGCCTTGACCTTCAGGGTCGGGCGAATCTGGGTCGGCGGCGGGCGAAAGCTCTGCGTGCCAGGCAGCACCAATACCGAGGAATCGACCGATCGCGACGCGAGATTGACGCCGACATCCAGCGCCGATTGCAGGATCGCGCCGGCGAAGCGCTCGAAGAAATGGCTGTTCACACTTGCACGGATACCGCCGCGTCCCACCGTGTCGGCCGCGGGCGATCCGATCGCGACCGTGGCCCCATCGGGGCGGATCAGGCGGATCCAGTTGACCAGCATGCGGTTTTGCCCGCTCTCCGTCTGGGCGCCATATTCGCCGATCAGCCGACTGCCGCGCGGGATCAGGATTTTCGTGCCGTCAAACCCGCGGATGTCGTGTGAGACGATTGCGCGGGCCAGCCCGGCCCGGGTCGAATCCAGCGCTGTCTCAAGCACCGCGGGGATCAGTGTGCCTTGCGACACGGTGGTGGCGCGATTGGCGAGTACACCTGCGCTTGCACGGGCCCCGGCGACGCCGCCGGGCTGCCCCGGCGCGCCACCTCCCGGCAATTGCGTGGGAGGCCCGCCTGTCTGTGTGACGGAAGCACCTTGTGTCGTCGTGTCGATCACGAGCGTCGCTTCGGCGCCTACGCGCGCGGGCGGTAACAACTGCGGCGCCTGCTGCATGGGGATTGGCTGCGGAACGTAAACGGGTGGCGCGGGCGGCGGGCCCGGTCGCAGAGCTGGCGCGGGTACCGGCGGCCGCGCGACGATCGGGGCTTGCATGGTAACCGGCGTTGCCGGTGCAGGCGGAACATAGAGCGGCGGCAACGCCGTCGTCGCGACGCCGTCGCCCGCGCTCGGGCGCACCGCCGGCGCGGTAAGTGCCTGGCGCCGGGACTCGAGCGTCGCGAAGAGGATGAGGCCCAGTGCGGCGGCCATGAGTGCGATGACCCAGCCGGGCACCCCGGCTCTGGGGCGCCCAACCACCGGCAGTACGCTCGGCTCCGGCGCCGAGCGCGGATCGTCCTGTGCTATAGTCCCGGCCGTCATGGGCGCGAAACCACGCGGACCGCCGTCGCGCGATGACTGTCGATGCGGAACACGAGCCGTTGCTGCACGCTGTCGATTACCATCCGACCGTCGCGCATCATGCCGTTGACGAGCGCTTCCTTGCCATTGTCGTCAATCGCATAGATTGCCGGTAGCGCACGATCGGCCGGCCATTCGATATAGGTGTGAACGCCATCGTCGTGCATGCCGCTGGGCCGCAGAGCTGCGTTTCCGGCGAGCTTGTAACGGCCCGAGGGCTCGACGTCCGCAGGCGCATTGCTCGCCGGCGGGTGATAACGGAAGCGAACCGCGTAGGCCATGTCGGGTTGTGGCCCCGCAAGCGGCACCAGCTCGAACGAATAGAGACGGACGTCGGTGGCCACGGTCATATTCGTCACGGCACCCGCTTGGAGCGGCTTTACGAACAGCCGATCCCCGCGCTTGTTCGCCGTTACCTGCCAAGTCGTCGTGTCGCCTACCGCGACCGTCTCGATCCGTTCGTCGGGCGCGAGTTCGACCATCAACTGATAGCCGAGCGCAGCCTGTAGCCGGACGACCTGGTCTGGCTCATATTCGATGGTCCGAAAATGCGTCTCAGCCGCGCCTTGGCCTGGCGCCGGCGGCAAGTCCTGCGGCAATTCCTGCTTGGCCGAGACGGGCGCCACTGACATGGCAAAAAACAGTGAAGCAGCCAACGCACGCTTCACTGCGCGACCTCGGACGCCGGCTGGCCGGTGGGCGTTGGTATTGGTCTGATGACTATCGGCGCGGGCGGCGGCGAGGCGGGCGCCGGCGTCGGTGCTGCGGACGGGGGAAGCGTTTCTGGGCTGCGTTGATAATGCGAGACCTGGAAGCCGAGCGGATTGATGAAGCGATCTTCGAGCCGCATCGGCTCACCAGAATAACGGTAGCGGATGACTACGACCCAGGAGCGGGGTTCTTGCGCTTGTGTAGCGGCATCGTGCCGAATTGTGTCGAAACGCACCATCGCAGAGCCCGCGCCAAGCGGCGATACACTCTTCACGCGCGTCTCGATAACCGTGCTTCGTGGAAGGCTCGTCAGCGGGCTATCGGGGTTAGAGGCCTGCATGCTGGCAACATAGGCGCTGCGCGCGCCGCCTTCGGACCAAAGTGCTACCTTGCGGTAGCTCGCTTGCACCGATACGCCATCGAAGCTTTCGCGCGCGATAACGTATTGAACGAGGAAGGACTGGGTGAGTGCGGCGTTTCCACTCACTTGCTGTGGTTCAAGCGGCTTGAGCGTTTGGACGAACCCGGTCTGCTTGTCGACGAGCAGCGTGTAGGGCACCACCGTCTTGAGCGGCGTGAGCATCAACAGCGCAAGCGCTTCGAAAAACGCGAGTCCGCACGCGACGCCTGCCACAATCCATGCGATCCGCCGCGACGCGCGGAGCGTGTCCTGTCGGTCCTCCGCCCAGCTGCCGGCCTCACGATAATAGGCGTCGAGTGCCTCGCGTGCCTTGTTCTTCATCCGTTGGGATCCTGTGGCCTGGCTTGCGCGGATAGACGAGCGCCGGCCCGCAGGTGCTGGGTTCGCGCCATAGGAGAGGTGGTGTTCATGCGACCTCCAGCAGGCGCGGCAGCCACTCGGCCGGATCGTCGCCGGTCTGCGCACGGATTTCATCGAGCAGACGGACGGTGCGTTCGCGGCCTGAAAGGATCGTCAGCAATTCGCGCTCGCCACTCAGGTTGAGCCGGGCGACGACGCTTTCGTTGCCGTGCTTGATCAAGAAGCAATGCGCGTCGTCGGGCAACGTCCGGACGAGCTCGAATTCATGCTCAGTCAGCCCGAAGCCACCGATATAATCTTCGGCACGAGCCTTGGGATTCGCCATGAAGATCTGAGTCGCCGCCTGCTCGATGATCGCGCTGGCGATCTTGCTCTCGAGTGCATCCTGCGCGCTCTGCGTCGCGAAACCGACAATGCCGTTCCTTTTGCGGATCGTCTTCTCCCAATCCTTGATCCGCCGGACGAAGACATCATCGTCCAGCGCCTTCCAGCCCTCGTCGACGACAACGATCGCCGGGGTGCCGTCCAGCCGATCCTCGACGCGGTGGAAGAGATACATCATCGCCGGCGTGCGCATCGCTGGATCGTCGAGGATCTGAGTCATGTCGAAGCCGACCGTGCGCGCTTCGAGGTCGGTTTCGTCGCGGGCATTGTCGAACAGCCAGGCGCGCTCACCGTCGCCCCACCAGGGTCTGAGCCGGGCCCACAGATCGGCGGCATGCGGGCGGTGTCCGCCGCGGAATAGTTCGGCGAGGTAGCGTAGCCGCCGCTGCTCGATCGGCTGGCCGAAATTGGCGTCGATCGCATCCTTGATCCGCGCGGTCTCCTCGATGTCAGCACCGCCGGCCAACAAGGCCACCCAGTCTATCAGGAACTGGCGATTGGCCGGCGTATCGCCGAGTTGGAGTGGGTTGAGCCCCGAGGGCGTGCCTGGCCGCAGCAGATCATAGCGTCCGCCGATCGCGCGCAAGAAGAGTTCGGCGCCGCGATCCTTATCGAAGAAAATGATCCGGGGCTCGAACTTGCGTGCCTGGGCCAGCAGGAAATTGAGCACCACCGTCTTGCCCGATCCCGAGGGGCCGATCGCGGTGAAGTTGCCAAGGTCACCGTGGTGGAAATTGAAATAATAGGGGCCGGCCGCAGTTGTCTCGAGCAGCGTCACCGCCGGCCCCCAATGGTTGTTCGCGGCGCTGCCCTGGGCGAGGTTGTGGCTGCTCGCAAAGCCGGCGAAATTGCCGGTAGAGACGAGCCCGCGCCGGGCTATATATTTGAAATTGGCAGGGAATTGCGCCCAGAACGCGGGCTCGAGTGCGATATCCTCACGCACCGCGATAATCCCCATGTCGGCGAGTGCAGCCTGGACTTCGGCAATGCCTTCGTCGACTTGTGCCGGGGTGTCGCCGCGCACTGCGATCGTCATGTGGTGCTCGCCGAAGCCGGCGCGGCCCGCTGCGACATCGTCCTTGGCGCTGCCGAGCTCAGCACGTAGACTCACGGCTTCGTCTTCGGCGGAGCGCATCCGTCGTAAAGCGAGATTCATCTTCGACAGCGCAGCTTGACGATCGACGAAGCCGAAGCTCTGCGAAATGGTGAGTTCGAAGGGGAGGCGAAGCAATTCGTCGAGCATGCCGGGCGCTGTCTGGCCGGGATAATCCTTGATCGAAATGACCCCGGTGAAGCTGCGCGGTGACGCCCCGGTGGCACCGAGTTCCACCGTTTCCTGCCCGAAGCTGACGCGGCGATAGGGAAGGTAGGCGCCCAGATCCTGCATCGGCAGCAGCACCGGACGCATCTCGCCGTTCAGCAACGTGGAAAGGAATTCGAGCGGCTCGGAACAGACCCCCTGAGCGGTCTGATAGGTGCCGAGCAGGCGCGGGCGATAACTTCCCAGCGCGGCGAGGATTGCGTCTCGCGCGGATTCGAGCTGGCGCAGTTCGTTCGCCGCAGTCGAGGTTGTGGACGCGCCGCGAAACTTGTCGAGCATGCCGACGCGACCCTGAAGCGGACGGCGCACAATCGTCAGGAAGATGTCATTGACGTAAAGCTTCTTGCGCGCGAGCCGTGCGCGCCATGCGGCATCGAGGCGGGCTGAGAAAGCGTCGGAAAAGTCGGCATCCAGTTCGGCTTCGATCTCGCGCCGGACGACGTGGTGGTACATTGCGAAACGCGAAGACCCGATCGACTGCAGCATCGCGTCGCGCAGCCGCTTGCGATAATTGATCTCCTCGGTGTCCGCAGTCTCGAACAAGAGACCACCCAGATGCAGGACTTGGAGCAACAGGCCGTCGCGCGTCTCGATCGTGTGATCGTCGACATGGCGCGCGTACGGCAAGTGCCGGCCCACAGGCGCCTCGCGCGCGACGACCTTAGGGTCGCGGGTCAGGGCCGGTAGGAGTTGCATCGCCAGATCGCGTGATTGCGCACTCGCGGGCAACGCCCGAGCCGTGTCAGCCAAAGGTCGAAGAAGCGCGGCTCGCGCAGGCAGAGCACCATGCCGGCGAAATGGATCACCAGCGAAGGAATCAGCACCCAGATTGATTTGAAGATCAGGAATAGCTCGGTCGCCACCACGGCGTTGGCGACGAAATAGCTATAGGTAACGCCTGCGAACATCTGCGGCCGGGTTAGCGCGACGAACAGCGGGTCGCGCTCCAGTCCACTCACGTCACTGGCCCAATTGCGCGGTCGACTGGATCCCGGCCACGATACTCGCCGCGCCGAAGAGGATGAAGCAGCCCAGCATCACCGTGGCGCCGTAGCGCCAGTTGATTCGTCCGGTCAGCATCAGGAAGCCGACCGAGGCCACGGCGATCACCGCCACGACAGTCGCGACGGTGCCAAGCAACGTCCCTTGGAGCCAGTGCACCGCGGAGACGAGCACGCCCGAACCGGCAGGATCGCTGAACGAGTCCTGCGCAAATGCAGACTGTGCAAGGGTCATGCCGGAAAGGGTCGCAACGCCACGCGATATCGATTTCAGCATGCTTGTACGCACGACCATTCCCCCTTGCGACTCTTGCGGTAAGTCATCCTTTGATGCGGCGGTTTTTGCAATAGCTACAATTAGTAGTTTGAACTTGGTGAGAATACTAAAAGCCCCAGTGGGCGCCCCCGCTTTACTCTTTCAATTCTCCATCTGGGCGGCTTGTCGGGACGTCGGCTGCACTAACGGGGGACCGAAGCGCCCGCATAGGGGTCGTAGTTCGAGGACGCAGTCGGCATCGGCAAAGCCACTGACGAAGGCGTCGGCGATGCGCGAGCGGGCGATGAAGGAGGCAGCATGCTGGACCCAATGCCGCGAATGCCCGCCGCCAACACCGGCGCGCCGAACAGTACGAAACAGCCAAGGATGACGATAGCGCCGCGCTGAACCTGCAGTCTACCGCGAAGCATCATCAACCCGACGACAGCAACCGCAATCACCGCGATGCTGGTCGCGAGCGAGCCCAGCGCCATGTGCTCGATCCACGCGACAGCGGCGAAGAGTGGCGAGGGGGTCACCGGGTCGGCGAGGTCGGAATAGACGATGCTCATGCGTAGCACCGCAAGCGCACGGACTGATGGCAGCGCTTCACGCCCTGACGTCCCGCTTGCTGGAGCTCGCCGAGACGCGGCTCTGCGAGCGGCGGCGGTACCCCTGGCCGAGCGGCGCCGTATTGGGTGGAGCCGTATCGCGGGCACGCTGCGAGGACTGAGCGAGCGTCCCCGTGGGCGTGCTCCGCTCCACTGCCGCGCGCCCCTCTCGCCGCTGGGCGACGGCCACCGCTTCGGCCACCGCCATGGCGCGGGAGGGTTCTCCGCCGGACACTGTCGTCCGGTTCTGGGTCGATGCCGTCGATGACGTGCGTTCGCTCGCCGCCCGTTGTTCGGCGAAGCGATGTAGCTGCGTCAGCGGCAAACGGAATGCCAGGGCTAGCCTGGCAGCCATCGCCAACGCGCCGAGCAGTATCAGCGCAAAGGCGAGCCCGACGACGAGCAATTCGGTAGCGCTGGCCGAGGTGGACAGGTTCATATAGCGTCGGTTGAGCAGATCGGTCAGCCAGGGCTCCAGCAACGCGAGTTCGACGCCTAGCGTCATCGTCACCGTCAGAGCGCCGATCGATGCCGCGACGAGCGCGCGCACCCAGCCTTCGAACAGGCTGCGGGTGCCCTCGAAAAGCAGGAAGGCGATGAACAGCGGCCCGATTGCCAGCAGCAGCCCGGCGACGAGCCGGACGGAGGCATAGGCGGCGATCGTCGCCGTCAGGAAGATCAGGCGCGCAGAACCCATCGAGGACGAACCGAATATGGTTGCGGGCTCATAATCATATTGGCTTTGCGATTGCGAAGCCGCCGGTGCCTGCTCGTTCCCCGGAGCCTGGGATGCGTTTGCCGGCGCGGCGGGGTTGCCGCTGATCCCTAGCCGGCTCAGTTCGGTCATTGCCCGATCGACTGCGCCGAGCCGCGAGATCATGCCGCCGGTCGCACCGGGTATGTCGGACGCGCCGCCGATCGAGCCCAGGATTTCAGCGGGCCCGTGGAGAACGATGTCGTAGATGGTTACGCGATAGGCGGCCCAACTCGTAGAGAGCGCGAGGACGAGGCCGATCCTGACGAAGGTCAGTACGCCCTCACGACCATCGGGAACATGGCCGAGCAGCATCCGGTAGCCGAGCAGGGCGATCAGGATCGTGAGTAACCCGGTCAGCAATGCCCCCACGGGGGATCCGCCGGCAGCAAGCGCCTGGTATCCCTGCATACCGATCGTCTGGGCCTGGCAGTCGGCAAACCGCAGCGCGCTCGCCAGAAAGTCGGTATCGGCGATTCCCGGGCAACTCATGCCTCGGGCCTCCGCTGCGAAGTTAGGCGGCGATCGACCGCAGTTGTCGGACTAGGAAAAGCAGACGCAATTGGCGGAGGTATCGAAGGCAGAGTCCCCTCGATCGTTAAAACGTGTTCCCGACTGGCCTTCCCATCCATGCTGGCGCCCCAAGATTCGCCGCATGATAGGATGGACGTCGCGGCCTTGCCATAGGCCCGCTTAACTCGGTGCAGGAAAACGTCGCACAATCTTTGCGAGATTGGGTGGAATCTTTGGCGACCCACAAAATGCGGCCGATCAGGGCGTTCGGCTGAAGTGTCGGCCCTTCGCCTTAGTCGCTGAAACCCTGCACCGGCGGCGTTCCGACCACGCCACCGCGCGGGGGCACGCCGACCGCCTTCGCCCATTCGGTCCACTTGCTGTCGAGCCGCGCCACCACCTCCGGATACATCGGGCGCACGTCCTGTGTCTCAGTACGGTCGTTCTCGAGATCGTACAGCGCCCAATGCAAGTCCGGCCGCTGCGCGCCGGGCGCCAGCGATACTAGCTTCCAGCGCCCGTCGATGATCGCACGCGCGCCATAATGTTCGAAATAGAATGGGCGTTTGGCAGGGATGGGCTTGCCCTGGAACACGCCGGCCAGCGAGATGCCGTCGATCGGCGCCTTGTCGGTCCGCGCCGTCACCCCGGCAATGTCGAGCAGCGTCGGTGTCACGTCGACGATATGCGCCGGCTCGCTGACCCGCGTGCCTGCGCGCCCCGCCATCGCCGCGGGCCAGCTCATCAGGAACGGCGCATGCGTTCCCCCCTGATAGCTTTCCGCCTTCCAATAGCGCCACGGCGTGTTCGCCGCACTCGCCCATTGCGCACCGATGCACGCCATCGTCTGATCGTCGCCGACCTCGTGCGCGGGATATTCGCCATAGGCGACCTTGCGGCCGTCGCGCGTCTCGCTCCAGCGGTCATAGCCGGCCTCGACCATGACTTCGGGCGAGGCGCCATTGTCGATGGTGAAGACGATCAGCGTGTCGTCATATTGGCCGCTGTCCTTGAGCGCCTGGACCAGCCGGCCAATGCCCTGATCCATCACTTCGATCATCGCGGCATGCGTCGCCATCTTGCGGACCTGCACCGCGCGCTGTTCGTCGGTCAGCCGCTCCCAGGCGATCGAGTCATTATGCTCATAGCGGCTCTCGACCGCATCGAGCCGGTCGACCGCAGGATCGACCAGCCCGAGCTTGACCTGGCGGGCATAGCGATCGCGGCGGATCTGGTTCCAGCCGCTGGCGAAGCGCGGGATATATTTCTCGATCAGCGCCGCGGGCGCCATCAGCGGCCAGTGCGCCGCGGTATAGGCGAGATACATCATGAACGGATCGCGCCCCTTGGCGAGCCGCTGCACTTCACGCACCGCATGATCGCTGATCGCATCGGTGAAGTAAAAGTCCTTGGGCACCGATCGCACCGGGGTGAAGTCGTCCACCAGACTGAACGGGTCGTGATAGTTCACCACGCCCCAGATGATCCCCCAATGATGCTGGAAGCCGCGTGCCGCCGGATAGGTGCGCCGATCGCCGAAATCGCGATCGAAATGGCCCTGATGATTGAGCCACTTCAGATGCTCTGCCTTGTCGGGGATCGGCTCGGCGGCAGTGAGATGCCATTTGCCGACCATCGTGGTGGCATAGCCCCCGCGGCGAAGTTCTTCCGCCACCGTGGGAACGTCCAGCGACAGGCTGGTGCCGTTGCCCGCCATGTTCACGCGGTGCGGATAACGACCGGTGAGCAGCGCCGCGCGCGACGGGCAGCAGCGCGACATGTTGTAGAAATTGGTGAAGCTCACCGAGCGCCCGACGAGCGCGTCGAGGTTCGGCGTATCGATCTCCCCGCCGAACGCGGCGATATCCGAATAGCCGATGTCGTCGCCCATGATGACGATCATGTTGGGGCGCTTGTCGCGGCGCCTGACCGACGCCAGCGGCAGATCGCCGACGAGGCTGGCGCTGGCCGGGCCGCCCATTGCGGCAAGCGAACCGAGCAGCGCCAGCTTCTGGAGGAAGCGCCGGCGCGTGCCGAGGACCCCGTTATTGGCTGGACGCATACTCGATCTCCCAAGGCATGGTGATGGGGGCGCGGGCCCGCCGCGCCCGGTCGTCAGATGCGGATGCGCACGCCGGCGGTATAGGTGGTATCGTCGTAGCGATATTCCTGACCGAAGGCGGGCTGGTTGTAATAGCCGCGATATTTGGCGCCGAGGATGTTGGTGCCGCCCAGGTCGAAGCGGATCCGATCGCTCATGTCCCAGCTCAGCCCGAAATCGAGCCGGCCCGAGGGGCGCACATAATTGAGCAGCAGCGGGTTGTAGGTCGCGTCGCTTGCCCGCGCCGGATCGACTTCGCGGATGCCGAGGGCTCCGGTTTCGTCGCTGTCATAATATTCCGAGCGATAGGTGTAGACGAGGCGCCCCGACAGGCCCGACTTCTCATAGAGCAGCCCGGCGTTGAAGTTATACTTCGAAACGCCCTGGAGCGGCAGGCCGGTAAGCCGATCGCTGCCCTTCACTTGCGTATCGGCATAAGTGAAGTTGCCCATCACCCCCAGCCCCGAGAACAGCCCGGGCAGGAAATCGAAAAAGGCCTGGCCGCTGACCTCGACGCCCTTCAATTCGGCCTGTCCGACATTGCGGGGGCGGCTGATCGAATAGTTGATCCCGTCGATCACTTCGTTGGCCGACGCGGTCACCACGCGATCGGTGATGTCGCGCTTGTAGCCCGCAACGGCGATGAAGCCGCGGCGGAAATAATATTCCAGGCTGACATCGTAGCTGTCCGATTTCTGCGGGCGCAGATCCGGGTTGCCCGCCGAACCGGCATTGAGGATGTTGGGGTTGGTCGAGAGCGAATAAGTGAGGCCCGGATTGAGCGAGGCGAAATCGGGCCGCCGGATCGTCTTCGAATAGCTGGTGCGCAGCTGGAGCCCGCCGCCGAACTGGAGCCGGGCGCTGGCATTGGGCAGCACATCGGTATCGCTGGTGTTCGCGGTGAGCGGACGAATTTCGGTGCGTGCGGGCTGACCGCCCACGGCGGGGATCGTCACCACGCTCGAGCCGCGGATCGAGCGCTCGGTGCGGGTCGGGCGGACGCCGACGACGCCATCCAGCGTGATCCCCGCCGCGATCGGCGTTTCGTAGCTTAGCTGGGCATAGCCGGCGAGCGTCTTCTCATTGGCATAAAAGGCGCGTTGCGGCTGATAGTCGGGATCCCCGGTCGGCAGCCCGTAGAGCGTTCGCAGGATATCGCGCCCCTCGTCCGATCGCAGGAAATCCGGATTGGGCACCAGCGCGCCTGCGCCACCGTTGAACGTCGGAACGCCCGGCATGCGATAGAGATAACCGGCCGGCAGTCCCGAGGCATCGACCTTGATCGCCGTGGCTTCGGTGCCCGATCCGATCACGCCACCCGGTGCGCTTTTGCTGACCACTGCCTGCTGGAGATCGCCGCCGCGGTCCGCATAGCGAAAGCCGCTCTGAAACTTGCTCAGCAACCCGCTGTCGATGTCGAAGCTGCCGTCGATCCTCGCCTGGAACAGATCGCCGACCGAGCGGCTGAAGGTCTGGTCCATACCTTCGCTGAGCACGACATTGGCCGAGGACAGGAAGGGATCGCCGGGCGTGGTGACGACGGCGCCGTCGCCATTGTTGGCGGTATATTCGAAGGTCGGGATGCGCTGGCCGACGACGGCGAGGATCGTCTCGGAAGTGTTGACCGAACGCTGATACGAGACTTCGGCCTTGGCGTGGACGATGTCGTCGTCATATTTGAAGCCGAACGCGCCGAGCCATGCATCGGTGCGGTTGTTATAGCTATAGGTCTTCTGCTCGCTGACCGCGTTCGAGATCGTGGCCGACTGGACCTGGCAGAGATCGCTGACCCGATAGGCCGGCAGCGTCGGCGGCGTGCCGCCGGGCAGCGGCGACTGGCCGCTGTCGAGCCGCGACCGCGCGGCGATGCAGTCGTCGGAAAGCTGGACGTTCGATATCGTCGTGCCGGGCAGGAAGAGCTGGGCGTTGGCCAGCGACCACTGGCTCTGCGAGCGATAGCCGGTGTAGAGCCCGTCGGCATAGACCTGGAGATGGTCCGAAGCCTGCCATTGCAGCGCGGCATTGGCCTGGGGCCGCTCGTACCAGCCATAGTCCGAATGGCTCTCGACGACATTGGGCAGCATCGCCCCGGCGAGGGTATAGGGGATGTTGGTGCCGGTCATCGCGCGGCGGACGCCCTCGCGAGTGCGCGGATGGTTATAGTGCGTCTTCGCCCAACTGACGTTGACCAGCGCGCCGATGTCGCCGATCCCGGTCTGCCAGGTGTCGGTGGCGAGGACACTCACCTGCGGATCGAACTTGTCGGATTTGAGCCCGTAATTGCCGCGCGCGTTGACGACGAGCGTGGGCTTCCTGAAGTTGAAGGGCTTGTTGAGCTGGAGGTCGATGATCCCGGCGATGCCGCCTTCGATGAGGTCCGACGTGTTCGATTTGATCACGTCGACGCGGGCCAACGCGTCGGCGGGCAGGTCCTGCATCGCGAAGGTGCGGCCGGTGGTGGTGATAATCTCGCGGCCATCGACCGTGGTCAGGATGTCGCCCAGACCACGGACGCGGACATTGCCGATCTCGTTCGACTGGGTGACCGACACCTGCACGCCGGGCACGCGCTGGAGCGCGGCAGCGGTAGTGGGATCGGGGAATTTGCCGATGTCTTCGGAAACGATCGAATCGACGACTTGCGCGGCGTTCTGCTTGATCTGCGCGGCGCGCTCCAGGCTCTGGCGGATGCCGCTGACGACGATGTCACCCTCATCGGCGGCTTGCCCCGTCGCGGCCTCGGCCCGCGCGGGAGCTTCTGAACCAACCGGTGCGGTTTGCGCCTGGGCGGTTCCCGCATAGGCGAGCGCCGACATTCCAAGCAAAATCTTGGATCGTACCATCATACATCCTCCCTCGACCGTCGTTGCGGTGAGCATATAATATGATTTATTGCGCAGATCATGTAAAGCCCCACTCGATTGGTAGGAGTTCCTATGCCCTGCGAGGGGCTCGGGTCGGCAAGCAAGTTTAGCTATCAACCAGCGAGTTTTTGGATGTGGGGCTGCCAGGACGGCACCAATTCGGCTCTCAAGCGGCGCGAATTCGGGTTCAGCAGAGCCATTTATGGGATGAAAGCAACGCAAATTGCGCGGAGCTTAGGGGATCAGTGCCGAAGTAGCCAAGGTTGGCGTCGACATGCGCCGCCTGGGTCATGCCCACGGCAACGGTCGAGACGGCGAGCGACGACTGCGCAAATTGCAGTGCGAGCGCCGCCGTCGCGACCCCCGGTATTCCGCGCGCGATCCGCTCGACGCGCTGGTGCGTCTCGTGGCGGTATGCATCGAAGAAATAGCTGCGGCGCCAGTCTTCGCGCGGCAGCGTTCGCGTCCAGTCGGGCGATCGTGCCGCCAGCGCGCCATAATGAAGCGGCGATCGTGCGATGACGCCGACATCGTGCTTTTGGCAGAGCGGCAGCAGCGCCACCGCGGCCGACGGGTCGAAAAGATTGACCATCACTTCGACGCAGTCGATCGCGCCGCTCGCCACTGCGGAGAGGCCGGCATCGGCGTCGTGATCGAACAGCGCGATGCCGAAGCCGGCGATCTTTCCCTCGTCGCGCAAGCGTTGGAGGGTTTCGCGCCAATCGCCTTCCTCGAGCCATTCGGGGCACCAGTCGGGAAGCAGCAATACGCCGAGCCGCTCGACACGCAGCGCCGTCAGCAGCGCTTCGGCCTGGGCGCGGATATGGTGGCCGGGATACGCCTGGTGCGCCAGCACATGCGGCGAAGGCAGATCGAACGGGATCAGCGAGTCGACACGCGCGAGCACATGGATCTCGCGGTGCCCGGCATCGCGGAGCAGCGCCGCCGCCGCGCCGTCCCCGGCGCGCATTTCGACGGCGTCGATCCCGCGATCGAACGCGCGCGCGATCGCTGCGCGCGCTTGCTGGGGATCGACCTGCGCCAGCGTCGCGGTGCCGAGCGTGCATTCGGAGAGTGTCAGGCCGGTGCGGCCGAGCCGCCGCCTGCGCATCAGGCCCGATCCGCGGTAACGGTGATGACGATCTGCAGCCCCGGCGCGCGGCGATTGTCCCAGGACGCGCGGTGATACGTGCCGGGCTGCTGTGGCGTGGCGACCCTGTGGATGCTCGCGGCGCCCGGCGTGACTTCATATTCGAGCGCGCGATCGCGCACGAACGGGAAGTCGCCGGCGCGCATCGCCGCGAGCTGCTGCGGCCGGTGTGCCCAAAGCGTCTCGGGATCGGCGCCGGTGCGCAGGACCTGGGCGTCGAGCCGTCCGAGCAGCGGATGCTCGCGGCGCATATAGGCGCGGTGGAGGGCGAGATCGATATTGCCTGGGGGCGTCACGCGCATCCCCGATCGCCGGCCGATCGGCCAGAGCAGCCGGAACGCGCGCGCCTCGCCGACGCGGTCGAGGTGCCAGACGGTGTCGCCCGGCGCGAAATAGGTGCGGATCGCGATCGCCGCGCGGCCGCCGGCCAGCGCCTCTGCGAAACCCGCGAGCTGCGCGATATCCTCCGCCAGCGCGGCGCGATCGCGCAGATAGGCGCCGGGGCCGAACAGCTGGTCGGATACCATCGCCAGCGCCGCATCGGGCGCGAGCCGGTTGAAATCGAGCCGGAACCCCTGGCGGCCGAGCAGCGCCGCCACGAAGGCGCGATAGGGCAGGGCGTCGAGCGGCGGCCGCGGGATTTCGATCGCCCCGCATGCCGACCGGTCGAGCGCGGCGCGCGCCGGCTGCGCGCCGTCCGCCGATGCGACGCGCGGCAGTGCCCCGGTCATCGATCGGGCCTCAGCTTGCGGGTGTCACGCATCGCACATCGGCAAGACCTCTTGGCGACGATAGCTGGAGCGGGCCGGTTTCGCCAACCCGCTCCGGCAATCGCGTTGCCCGCTGTGCCGTTACTTGCCGAACTGGATGCGGACGCCGCCCATGATGCGGCGGCCGCCATAGATGGTGCGCATGATACGCGGCGTGCCGTCGGCGAACCGGACATAGCTGCCGGTCGACAGCGTCTGCGCCTCGCGGCGCATGTTGCGGCCCTCGACATAGATCTGCGCGTTCTTGGTGACGTTGTACGAGATCTTGGCGTCGATGAAGTCGCTCGAATTGGCGAAGCGCGGCACGCCCGGATTATAGCCCGGCGCGACCAGGCGGACATTGGTCCATTGCTCTCCGGGATAGTTGATGTCGGTGGTGTTCTGGCCGCAGGGCGTGATGCACAGGAAGCGCGACGTGCGATACTGGTAGGAGACGCGCATGTTGAGCTTGCCGTCGTCATACCAGAGCGAGGCATTGGCATAATATTTGGATTCGTCGGGCGGCAGCATCACGTCGCCGGTGAGCGGGTCCTGCTGACCGCTGGTCACCGCCGAGCTGAGCACCGAGAGATTGGCGTCGACGCCGGTATATTTGAGCGGGCCGGGCAGGAAGGTATAGGCGGTCTTGACGTTGAACTCCCAGATGTCGCGCTTGTAGCCCGGGCCGTTTGCGTATGTCGGTACCAGAAAGGTGACATCGGCGAGCGGACCGCCGCTGATCGGATCGACCTCGGTGCTGCCGACGAACGGCTTTTCGAGCACGGTGACGTTGATCGGCTTGCCGATCTGCACGTCGAGCTTGCCATAGGCGACCGAGAACAGCGTGTCGGCATTGGGATACCATTCGAGGCTGGCATTGTAGCTCCACGCGGTGAACGGCTTGAGCCCGGGATTGCCGACGCGGCCGGAGCAGTCGAAGCTGTCGTCGCTGCCGGTGTCGAGCACGTCGCGCTCGTCGACCGTGCAGGTGCCGCCGGGGACGATATTGTCGATGCTCGGGCGCGCCACCGTCTTGCCGCCATAGAGGCGGAAGACGAGCTGGTCGTGGAAGCCCCACAGATTGAGGTTGACGCTGGGCAGCCAGTCGGTGGTGCTGCGCTTGAAGGTTACCGGGCGCGAATAGGTCTGAGTGATGAAGCCGCCGGCATTGTTCGGATCGGCCGGATTGTAGGCAGGAGTCACCCGGATCGCGCCGATCGTCTGAAGCCCCGATGCCTGGGTGCTGGTGAAGACGCCGCGCACGCCGGCATTGCCGTTGAACACCAGCCCCCAGGGCAGGCGCTGCTCGAAATCGAACATGCCGTAGACGTTCTTGATCGTCTCGTTGGCGCGCGTGACCGGCTGGTCGTACATCTTGCCGTCGCTGCCCATGCAGGTCTTGAGGCAATCGAAGTTCATGAACTCCTTAGCACCGAGCGCATCGAACAGCTTGTCGGTGCGGATACCCTGCCAGGCGTCGGGCAGGTTGCCGCGATTGGGCAGATCGCCGAAATATTGCGAGGTCGGCGACTCGAGCGTGCCCGCGAACAGATCGCGCAGCGCCTCGGGCGTCAGCGTATCGACGCCCGAGCGCACATTCGCCGGGTTGACGCTCGGCACATAGCCATAGTTGCACGACAGGCCGCCGGGCGCGGACGAGCCCGCGGTCGGCAGGCAGGCGCGATAGGAGCCGCGGACGATCGCGGTGGGCACGACCACCGCGGGCACATAGCCGGGCTGGCCGAATGTGCCGGTGGCAGGCGCGGTCGTGTACCCGCCATTGCCCCATTTGCTGATCTTGTTGTTGCGATACATCGCGCCGACTTTGACCCGCGAGATGAACGGCAGGAACTCGTCGGTCTTGTAGGCAAGGTCGAACTTGGCGATCTTTTCCGAGGATTCGCCCAGCGACGGGGTGTACTGGACCTGGAAGCCCGGCGTCGTCAGCGGCATCTGCGAGACGAGATAGGCCGGGGTTGCCGGCCCGGTCGGGCTGGCGGCCACGGCATTCTGACCGGTGCAGGTGGCGGGGTTGGTGCCGCCCGAAACGCAGGCCGGCGGGTTGAGCTGGACGAAGTTCGCCGGATTGGTCTCGTCATAGGTCGACGGCAGCGCGACGTCCCACAGGCCGTTGGGCTGGAGCGACAGCGTCGCGTCGCCATAGGCATAGGAGCGCTGGGTACGCATGTCGGCGCGGCTGGTGCTCGCCTTGGTATAGCCGCCCCACAGATCGATCTCGAGCCGGTCGCCGCGATATTCGGCGCCGAGCTGGGCATATTTGGTCTTGGTATCGATCGTGTTCTCGATCTGGTCGATCGTCACCGAATTGTTGGTCAGCGTCATCTCGGTCACGTTGTGGTTGGCATCGACCTGGATACTGTCCGGACGCACGTTGAGCACATTACCCAGCGTTACGTTGTTGGCGACATTGTTGCGGCCATATACCGGATCGTAGAGATAATAGCCCGCCGGCGCGTTGGGCGAGACCGTGCGGACGCGCGGATAGCCGGTCGTCGTGTCGACGAAGGTTCCTGCGAGATTCTGGTTGAACAGCGAAACCGGGTTGCGGCTGCGGTTCTGGTCGTGGACCTTGCGATTGGCGATCGTGCCCTTGGCAAAGAGCGTCAGATTGTCGGTCAGGCGATAATCAACACGCGCGTCGAAGGCATAGCGCGTGTCGGTCTGCTCGTTCATGAAGTTGCGGATCAGCGACGGCGTGTAGTCGTTCCACTGATTGAGGCAGGTCTGTTGTTCGAGGATGCGCTGCGCCCGCTGTGTCGTGCTTCCGGCGGGATTGTCGGGAAAGATCTGGAGGCACTGCGCCTTGCTCTGGGCGCCGGCTGAAAGCGTGACCAGCTCGCGCGGCGTCAGCGTCGTTCCGTCTGGCGCGATGCTGTTGGCAAAGGCCACATCGGCGGCATCGGTGCCTACCGTCGCAGGATTGAACGCGAAGGTCTTCTCGGGAGAATTATCGAAGTCGAACAGGCGGGAATAGCCGCGATTGTTGCTCGTCGTCGTCTCGAAGCCATGGCCGTTATTCTGCAGCTTCGAATAGGAGCCGCTGACGATCACGCCGACCCTGTCGTTGAACAGCCGCGTGGCGGCAACGCCGTTGAAATCGGGCGTCCAATCCTTGCCGAGCGAGTTCTGGCCGGCGCCGGCGCGCAGCGAGAGATAGGGCTTTTTGAAGTCGAGGCCGGTGCGCGTCTTGATCTGGACGGTGCCGCCCAGCGAACCCTCGGTCATATCGGCGGTCGAGCCCTTGACCACGTCGACGCTCTTGACCAGCTCGGCCGGAAGCTCGCGAAGATCGGCGCTGCGGCCCTGGCCGGAGGCGATGGCCAGGCCATTGGTGCTCTGCACGCCGATGCCGTCGAGCTCGACGCGGGTAAGGTCCGCGCCGTTGCCGCGCACGGCGATGCCGTCGCCCTCGCCGAACTCGTTGCGATTCAGCGCCACGCCGGCGATGCGCGAGATCGCTTCGTTGACGTTGCGATCGGGGAAGGAACCGATGTCGTCGGCGACGATCGAATCGGTCGCCGTCTTGGCGTCCTTCTTGCGGATGTTGGAGGATTGCTGGCTGGCGCGCGAGCCGACGACGATGATGGCATCGTCGATTTCCTGGCCCGGAGCGACTTGGGTATCCGCGGGAACTGCCTGGCCGCCGGCATCGGGAGCGGTCTGCGCCATCGCTTGCCCGCCGCAGACGAGCATCAGCCCCAGCACCGTGTACGAGGCAGTCGCGCCCATGCGTCGGCGCACGTTGATTCGAGTAGCCATAATCCCCTCTCCACCTGATTTCAGGCGCATCTCCGAAAGGGGGTGGTTGCTGTTATCCCCTCCTTCGGGCGCACCATTTTTGAGCTGCCCGGTGCCGTCTCAAAATATGAGACGACAACTCATCTTTTAGAATTACCACGTTCTGGGTCAGTTGCAAGACCTTGTCTGACTAGGTCGTGTACCCATAAATGACCGCTTCCGGCGTGAGGGCAGCAATGTCCGAGATGGGTGGGAGGCCGGCGTTCAGCGATAGCGTGGCCGTCTCGCGCGCCCCTGCCTGCAAGGAGGGGGAGCGGACGGCCGCAAGTGGGGCGAAAGCCGCCAGTCCGCTTTTGGATCGGCCGCCGCACCGCTGAACGGCCGAGATGGGTGGGAAGCGGACCTTCTTAGCCCTCTCCCGCTTTCGCGGGAGAGGGAGGGGCCCGCCGCCAAGGGCGGTGGGAGGGTGAGGGTCTTCTTCTACCAGGCGTTCAGCGCCTTCGCTTGGTAGAAGAAGACCCTCACCCAACCCTCTCCCGCGAAAGCGGGAGAGGGCTAGAATGCCAATGTCCTCTAGTGGGGGGTACTGCCAATCCGCTTTTTATGAGTCTACGGCCTAATTTCTTGCGCTGTGTTTCGCGGTGGAGCGGCGCCGCTGGGCGGCTGGTGTAGCGGCGGCGTTTGACAGCGGCCACGCGCTCCCCGAAACCGCCGCCATGAAGCGAATCCTGCTTGCCATTATCGCCGTCGCGCTGCTTGCCGCGGTGGCCGCCTATTTCCTGCTTAGCCGCAGCGCGGGCATCCCAGTCTACGGCACCCGCATCGTCGCGACGCTGCCGCACGATCCCCAGGCTTTTACCGAGGGGCTCTTCTTCCAGAACGGCGCGCTCTACGAGAGCACCGGCGAGATCGGCAGCTCGAGCGTGCGCAAGGTGCGGCCGGAGACCGGCGCGATCGAGCAGTCGGTCGACCTGGCGTCGCCCTATTTCGGCGAGGGGATCATCGGCTGGAAGGACCGGATCTACCAGCTGACCTGGCAGAACAAGACCGGCTTTACGTATGGCCTGTCCGACTTCGCGCTGCGCGATACCTTTGCCTATGAAGGCGAGGGCTGGGGGCTCACCCAGAACGGCAAGAACATCATTATGAGCGACGGCACGTCGACGCTGCGCTTCCTCGATCCCGAGACGATGAAGCCGGTTTCGATGCTCAAGGTCACGGCCAATGGCTGCCCGGTGGACAAGCTCAACGAGCTTGAGTGGGTAGACGGAATGATCCTCGCCAATATCTGGCAGACCAACCTGATCGCCCGGATCGATCCGGCGAGCGGCAAGGTGGCGAGCTTCCTCGACGTTGGCGCGCTTGGCCCCAAGAACCGCGACATCGACGACGTGCCCAACGGCATCGCCTATGACGGCACGGCCAAGCGGCTGTTCGTCACCGGCAAGCGCTGGCCGCAGCTCTATCAGGTCGAGCAGGGCGACAAGGTCGACTCCGAAGCGGCGAAGACCCTGGAGCGCTGCGCGAACTGACTTCCAATCCCTTCCGCCGGCGTTCCGGGCTTGTTCGGGGACGAACCCGGGAGGCCGGTGGCGGGAGGCTTTTGCCTATCCCTCGCGACTCCGCTGTATGGTGGCTTTGGCGGTACTTGCCCTCGGGTTAGCGACGAAGTCGATCGACAACTGCGGATCCTGGCCTGAAAGCCGTCGTCGGCGCTCATCCACCAGAATGTTGGCGAGCGCGGTCGGATACGCACAGCGGATTTCAACTGGGGCTCTGGTCTAGAGGCTTCTGCTTATGTTGAGGACGAACCGACTCTTCGAACTGATCGCCATCCTGCGAGCCCGGCGCAGCCCCGTCACGGCCTTCACTCTGTCTAGCGAACTCGGCGTCTCTCAGCGGAGCATATATCGGGACATCGAAACGTTACGCACGCTCGGCGCGTCGATCGAGGGCGAAGCAGGTATCGGCTATTGCCTGCGGGAAGGCTTTTTCCTGCCGCAGTTTGCCTTCTCTCCCGATGAGCTTGCTGCGCTCGCCCTCGGTCTGGGTTGGGTGCAACAGCGCGCTGATCCGGCCCTGGCGAAATCGAGCGAGAGCGCCTTGGCCAAGATATTGGCCGCCAGAAGCAGCGGGCACTCGATCGAGGGCGCGCCGGTGCTCGCACCGGCGGCCTCGGTGTCCGAGCGGGTGGACCCGCCCCAGGTCGCCGCGCTGCGCGATGCCATTCGCCGGCAGCGCAAGGTCGAGATCCGCTACGAGGACGCCCAGGGCGCGGCGTCAGATCGTGTCATCTGGCCGATCGCGATCGTCTATTTTGACGATGTACGCATCCTGGCAGCCTGGTGCGAACGGAGATCTGCCTTCCGTCATTTCCGTGTCGATCGCCTGCAAGTCACCACAGTCTCGGAGGAACGCTATCCTGGTCGCCGCCAGGCGATCATCGCGCGCTGGCAAGAACAGGACCGCGATTGGCGCACGCTCCTGACAGTTTCTGACACGCCGACCGATTATGAGGTGGAGCGAGCGCTGAAGCGACTTGCTGAACCGAAGGAAAATTGAATGGTTGCGTTTTCTCCTGCCGCCCTGGACGCGTTTCTCGCCGAGCAGGACGACACTCCCGTGGTGATGCTGAACCTCATTCGGTTTCAGCCCGATGGTGGCCGTGATCGTTACCTGGAATATCTGGGCATCGCCAAGCCGATCCTGGCCCGGTTCGGTGCGAGCATTCTATTCGGCGGCGACGGTCTGGCCGTCCTCACCGAAGGGCAGGCTGAAGGATATGACGCCGTAGTGCTCGTTCAATATCCAACCCGCTCCGCCTTCAGGGAGATGGTGGCCAGTCCGGAATATCAGATCGCGTTCAAGGTGGGTGTCTCGGCAATCGCAGATATCATGTTGCAGCCGCTGAAGCATATCGACGGCCTGGTCTGATCCGAGGCGCTGGAAACGCATTTGCTGCTGCGGCCACGCCAGCGCTCGATGACCGCCCTCCCGCGCTCAGAGCGTCAACCGGTCTATCAGCCGCATAGATACGGCCTTTCCTACCCACTCCAACGCGCTTGCCGGGAAGGGAAATGGACGGGCGCCATGGGGCGCTTGCCGCCCTCTCCCGCACGCGGGAGAGGGTAAAACGTCCACCCAGGGGCGCTTGCCGCCGGTCCGCTTCTATCAGTCTGCGCCCTTGCCGATCACGCGCACCAGGCTCGCCGCATCCTGGCCGGTGGGGAGCTTGCCCGAAGCCGTGAGCCGCTGGGCGCCCTCGTCCCAGCGCAGCACCGCGGTCTTGCCGGCGCCCTTGCGATAGGCGTTGGTGACGCCGTCATCGTCGAACAGCGTGAAGCTCGCGTCGCGGCCCGGATAGACGCGGATCGACTCGAGCGGCTGGCGGACGCTGGTGTTGGGCACCTGCGCGCCCATCGGCACGATCGAGCCGGCACGCACGAACAACGGGATGCGATCGATCGGCGCGTCGGCGGTGACCCACTGGCCGCCGGCATGCTTCTCGTTCGTCCAATAGTCGTACCAATCGGCGCCCTGGGGCAGATAGACCTTGCGGCTGGTGACGCCCTGCTCGGTCACCGGCGCGACGAGGAAGGCGGGGCCGAACATATATTCGTCGCCCATATCGGCGACGTTGGGATCGTTCGGGAAGTCCATGAACAGCCCGCGCATGAACGGCGCGTTGGTGCGATAGGTCTGGTAGCCGAGCGCATAGAGATAGGGGATCAGCGCGTAGCGAAGCCGCAGGAACTTGGCGAGCACGGGCTCTGCCGCGGTGCCATATTCCCAGATCGCGGTCGCCGGGCGCTGGCCATGGATGCGCAGCGTCGGGGTGAAGGTGTTGTACGCGAACCAGCGCGTGAACAGCTCGGGATAATCCTTGTAATCCGGGCCCATCGCAGTCGCGCCGGCGGGATCGAGCAGCACCGGGCGCTCGGCCTTGGGGCCGCTGGGCCACTGCCAGCCGCCGGTGTCGCTGCTCCAATAGGCATGGCCGGAGGCCGTGAAGTTGAGCCCGGTCGAGACCTGGCGGCGCAGCGCCTCCCAGGTCGCCTTGATGTCCGACGACCAGAAGATCGCGCCGCTATGCTGCGTGCCGAGATAGGCGGCGCGGGCGAGGATCAGGTTGCGGAAATCGGGCCGGTCCTTGGCCGAGCCTTCGGCGGCGACGGCGGTGTGCACCAGCGGGAAGACGTTATGATAGCGATCGCCCGAGCCGATCGAATAGAAATTGCCGTCGGGGACGAGATCCGGCTCGGTCTCGTCGAGCCATAGCCAGTCGAAGCCCTGGTTGAGGATATTGTCGCGGATCGTGCCCCAGAACCATTTGCGCGCTTCGGGGTTGGTGCTGTCGAGCAGCGCGCCGGCGCGGTCGGAGCGGACCGGGAGGCCGTCGGCGACCTTGCCGTCGCCATCCTTGAGCAGCCAGTCCTTGGTGCGCAGGAAATCGAAATAGCGCGATTCACGCTCGAAGCGCGGCCACACGCTGATGACGGTGTGCATCCCCTGATCGTGGAGCTGCTTGTTCATTGCGGCAGGATCGGGGAAGTAGTTCCGATCGATGTCGATCTGGCCCATCCGGGTCCAGTAGAACCAGTCGAGCACCATCACGTCGAGCGGATAGCCGCGGCTGCGATAGCCTTCGGCGATGCCGAGCAGTTCCTTCTGGCTCTCGTAGCGCGCCTTGCTCTGGATGAGCCCGAACGCCGCCTTGGGGGGCAGCGGGGTGTCGCCGGTGAGCTTGGCGTAGCCGGCCATGATCTCGTCGGTGGTCTTCCCCTGGATCAGGAAGAACGAGACGCGCTCGCCGACCTGCGACTGCCAATGGGTGCTGCCGTGCAGGCCCGGTGAGATCGTGGTGGTGGCGGGGTTGTCCCACACCACGGCATAGCCCTTGTTGGTGAGCAGGACGGGGATGCAGACCGTCTCGCCGGCGGGGGCGTCGTAATTGTGGCGGCAGTCGATCGTGCGGCCCTTGAGATCGAGCTTGCCCTCCTGGTTCTGGCCGAGGCCGTAATAATGCTCGTCGCCGGGTGCTGCGAAGCTGGCTCCGACCTTGAAGGTCTTTTCGCCATTGACCGTCTGCGGCGCCATTTCCCAGCCGTTCATCTCGGCGATGGTCTCGCCGCCGGGCGTGCGGAAGGCGATCGAGACGGGCGGGAGCGACGGCGCAAAATAGCGCTCCATCTGGCTCGGTGCCTTGGGCCAGGGCTGGGCATTAACCGTCACCGCCAGCGCCGACGAAGTGAACACGTCGCCTGAGGCATCGGCATGGTGCGCCCAGCCGCTGGTGTCCGGTTTGGCCGAAACGCCATAGCCCGGCGCGGAATCGGACAGCGCCCGATCGAGCGAGATCGTCACCCGCACGACGTTGGCCGCATAGGGCTCGACCGCGACGACCGCACCGTGGCGATCGAGCGAGGCCATCGGCTGTGCGACGGCCGGCAAGGCAAGCAGCGAAGCGCCGGCGATCAGCAGCGCGCGCAGCGAATGCTTGGTGACGATAGTCATGGTCGAGGTCCCTCCTGATTCTGTTCTAAGGCTTAATCGGCTTCGACGGGCTGGCGCTGCTCGCCGAGCTTGTCGATGCCCAGCCGGATCACGTCGCCGGCCTTGAGATAGACCGGCGGCTTCTGCCCCATCCCGACGCCGGGCGGCGTACCCGTGGAGATCACATCGCCGGGATGCAGCGTCATGAACTGGCTGAGATAGCTGACCAGGAAGGCCGGCTTGTAGACCATCGTCGAACTCGACCCGTCCTGATAACGATGGCCGTTGACTTCGAGCCACATGCCGAGCGCAGTGGCATCGCCGACTTCGTCCGCCGTCACCAGCCAGGGGCCGAGGGGGCCGAACGTGTCGCAGCCCTTGCCCTTGTCCCAGGTGCCGTGGCGTTCGAGCTGATATTCGCGCTCGGACACGTCGTTGATCACGCAATAGCCGGCGATCGCCGCCTCGGCTTCGGCTTCGTCGGCATATTTGACCGCGGTGCCGATCACCACGCCGAGTTCGACTTCCCAATCGGTCTTGGTCGATCCGCGCGGGATGCGGACGGTATCGTTGGGGCCGACGATCGCGCTGGTCGCCTTGGTGAACAGCACCGGCTCGGGCGGCACGGTCATCCCGCTCTCGGCTGCATGGTCCGAATAGTTGAGGCCGATGCAGAGGAACTTGCCGACCTGGCCGACGCAGGCGCCGATCCGCGGATCGCCTTCGACCAGCGGCAGCGTCTCGGGATCGATCGCGGCGAGCGCGGCGAGGTTGGCCGGGCTCAGCGCGGCGCCGGTGATGTCGGGAACGATTGCCGAGAGGTCACGGATACGGCCCTGGGTGTCGAGCAGGCCGGGGCGTTCGGAACCGGTGGGGCCGTAGCGAAGGAGCTTCATGCGAACCTTTTCCTTGTTTTCACGCGAGCCGATAGAGCCGGCGGGCATTGGTGTCGAAAACGCTGTGATGGTGTTGGGCGGGAACCCAGGCGCGGGCAAGCGCGAGCCAGCCGGGATAGTCGCCGCGCAGAGTAACGACGGGCCAGTCGCTGCCCCACAGCAGCCGCTCGGGGCCGAAGCACTGCCAGAGATGCGCGTGGATCGGGTCAAGCGCCGCGGCGTCCTGGCCGGGGGCGAGTTCGGTCAGCAGCCCCGAGAGCTTGCACGCGATATTGGGCCGCGCGGCCGCCTGCGCGATGGCTTCGCGCCAGCCGGTGGGGTCGCCGGGGTCGGGCTTGGCGGCGTGATCGATGACGATCGTCAGACCCGGGTAACGGTCGGCGAGGCGGGCGAGCGCGGGGAGGTGCACCGGGCGGATCAGCGCATCGAGCACCAGACCGTGCGCTGCCATCGCCGCGAAGCCGGCGTCGCGAACGGGATCGTCATACCAGTCCGCTGCGCAACCCTGCACCATTGGGCGCAGGCCGCGCAGCTTGGAGTGGGCGGCGAGTGCGGCGACGTCGGCGGGCGAAGAGAGGTCCGCCCAGCCAATTACCGCGGCGATCTCGGCCACCTGCGCGACCTTCAGCAGCCAGGCGGTGTCGGCGGGGTCTTCCTGGCTCTGGACGAGGATCGCGGCTTCGACGCCGGACTCGGTGAGGACGTTGCGCGCGTCGTCCAGTTCGAAATCGCGGTAAATCGCGTTCAGATCGGGGGTCGGCCACGTGCACGCGTTGCGGCCGAGCTGCCAGAGATGGACGTGCGCGTCGATCACGCCCGCGACCGTGCCCGCAATCCGAACAGCAGCACGACGATGAAGCAGAAGGCGGGGACGAGCATCGCCACGAGGATCGATCCGGCGCGATCGGAAACGAAGCCCATCGCCGCCGGCATCGCCGCGCCACCGACGATCGCCATCACCAGCAGCGCCGCCGCCGATTTCGTGCGAGCGCCAAGGCCATGCACGGCTTCGGCGAAGATCGTCGGGTACATGATCGACATGAAGAAGCTGCTCGCCACCAGCGCCCAGATCCCGGCCATGCCGCCGACCAGCGCCGCGACGACGCAGAGCAGCGCGGCGATGCCCGCGAAGCCGATCAGCAGCGGCAGCGGCGCCAGGCGGCCCATCAGCGCGGCGCCGGCGAAGCGGCCGAGCATGAACAGCACGAGCGAGGCGGTGAGATAGCCTGCGGCGAGATGCTCGCCGGTGCCGGGCACCGCGACCTGCGCATAGCGGATCAGGAAGCTCCACACCCCGACCTGCGCGCCGACATAGAAGAATTGTGCGAGCACGCCGAGCATCAGTCGCGGCGTGGCGAGCAGCGAACGGAAATCAGCCAGCGCGCCGACGCCCTCATCCACATCGCTTTCGGTCGCGATCGCCGGGAAGCGGGTGAGGCGGATGAGCACTGCCCAGGCAAGCACGGCCAGCGCGATGACCAGATAGGGCACCTGGACCGCCGCGGCCTCGCTGGCGCGGAAGGCGGCAAGCGCGGTGGGATCCATCGCGGCCATTTGCGCGGGCGTGATGGCGACGCCGGAAAGGATGAAGCTGCTGCCGATCGCGACGCCGGTGATGGAGCCGAGCGGATTGAACGCCTGGGCGAGATTGAGCCGCTGCGAGGCAGTCTCGGGCGCGCCGAGCCGCGCGATCAGCGGATTGGCGGACGTCTCGAGAAAGGCGAGCCCACTGGCGATCACGAAAAGCGCGAACAGGAAGAAGGGGTAGCTCTGCGCACCCGCGGCGGGCCAGAACAGCAGCGCGCCGACGGCATAAAGCACGAGGCCGAGCAGCACCGCGGCACGATAGCCCTGCGCCCGCATGAACAATGCCGCGGGGATCGCGAGGCAGAAATAGCCGAGATAAAAGGCCGATTGGACAAGCCCGGCCTGCAGATCGCTGAGCGTGAACAGCTTCTTGAAGTGCGCGATCAGCACGTCGTTGAGATTGTTGGCAACGCCCCAGAGGAAGAACAGCGCGACGATCAAAATGACCGGGAGCAGGCGCCCAAGGTTCGTCGGCGGTGACGCGGTCATGCGATTCCCCTCCCGTCGATCCGCACCACCGGCACGAACGCGTTGCTCGTTCTGGGCGGCAGCGTCAGGTGCAGCCCCGAGCCGTCGCGACGATGGCGCACCGCACCCCCACCGAGCAAGGTCATGCGTTCGATTGCGCCGTTCCAGCGACCTTCGCCCAGCGCCTTGATCGTCACCGGACGATCGGGCCAGGCGAGGAAGAGCAGATAGAGCGCGCCCTTGTTGACCGTGAAGCGCACGTCCTCGCCGGTGAACGGCTTGGCGGCGCCTTCGTTCTGCATCCCCGTCTGGAGTTGGGTCGGGCCTTCGCCATAGATGCGCCAGGGGCGCGAGCCGAAGATCGCTTCGTCGTTGACCGCCATCCAGCCGGCCATCGCGTCGAGGATCTTGTCTTCCTCGCTATCGATCGATCCGTCGCCGGGCTGGGGAATCGAGAGCAGCAGATTGCCGTTCTTCGAGACGACATCGGCGAGGCGCTGGATGACTTGTTCGGCGGTCTTGTAACTTTTGTCGTTGAGGCGGGCGACATTGTAGAACCAGTCGCCGATGCAGGTGTCGGTCTGCCAGGGCTCATCCCACAGCCGATCAGCGAAGCCGCGCTCGACATCCTGCACCACGCCGAAACGCTCGTGCGGCTTCACTTGCTTGGCGGTGAGCACGACGTCGATCTTGCCGTGCTGCTGGATCGAGCGATTGTAATAATCGGCGGCGGCCTCGAGCCCCACGGGTCCCAAGGGCAGGCCGTAATCGTCGAAATAGCAGAGATCGGGCTTGTATTTGGTGATCAGGTCGGTCTGGCGAAGCAGCCAGTTGGCAATGTAGCGCTGGCCCGCGGCGCCGGGCGGCGGCGTTTCGACCCATTGGCCGTCATTGGCCTCGTGCCACTTTTCCATCGCGGCGATGCTGTCGATCCCGTCGGGCGCAACCTGATAGGGGCCGTTATAGAGCGCCTGAGGATCGAGGCCTTCCCAGAACTTGCCCTTGCCGTCGGCCTTGGTGAGCCGATGCGGGGCGTAGCGCTCACCCTTGCGCGGGCCGGTGGGGTCATAGGCATAGCCGGGCTGATACCAGTGCCAGCTATGCGCGCCGTGGTTCGACACGCCGAACTTCAATCCGGCGCGGCGCGCGACCTTTTCCCAGATGCCGACGACATCGCGCTTCGGGCCGATCCGCGTGGCGTTCCACGGTTGATACTGGCTGTCGAAACAGTCGAAATTGTCGTGGTGATTGGCGAGCGCCATGAAGTATTTGGCGCCGGCCTTGACGTATTTGCGCATCAGCGCGTCGGGGTCCCAGGCCGCGGCGGTCCAGCGATTGGTGATCTCGAGCATGCCGGTATCGGCCGGGTGGCCATAGGTCTTGAGATGATGCTCGTACATCGGGTGCCCCTGCATGTAGAGAAACCGTCCGTACCAATCGCCTTGCTCGGGCACCGATTGCGGACCCCAATGCGACCACAGGCCGAGCTTGGCATCGCGGAACCAGTCCGGATAGCGATAATTCTCGATCAGCGAAGGCCAGTTGGCCTGGACCGGTCCGCGCGCCTGGCCCATCGGGCTGGCCGCGCGCGCAGCCTGTGCGGCGGCGAGCGCGGCGGTGCCGGCGAGAAAGCCGCGGCGGCCGATCACTTTGCTGCTCCCTGGCCGAGCGCCTTGGCGATCGCCGCCTCGGCGAGCGGGCGCATGATCTTGTAGCCGGCGGGCGTCGGGTGGACGCCGTCTGTCGCAAGGCCGGGCTTCATCGCGCCGTCCGGCGTGGCCATTGCGGCGTGATAATCGACATAGGTGAAGCCTTCGCGGCGGGCATAGTCCTTGAGCCAGGCGTTCATCGCGACGATCTGCGGCACCGGCTGCTTGTCCGGGCTCCACGGGAAGGCGCCGGCGGGCGGGATCGAGGCGAGGATCACCTTGATGCCGTGCGCACGGGCGAGCTCGGCCATCGACTGGACATTGCCCTGGACGGTCTCGATCGTCGCGGCGCCAGTGTTGCCGGCGATATCGTTGGTGCCGGCCATGATGTGGACTGCCTTGGGCTTTAGCGCGATCACGTCCTGGCGGAAACGCACCAGCATCTGCGGCGTGGTCTGCCCGCTGATCCCGCGATCGACCAGCCCGCCGGTGAAGAAGCCGGCATCGTGGTTGATCCAATTGTCGGTGATCGAATCGCCCATGAAGACAACGCGCACCGGCTGGCCGGCGAGGCGGCGATTGTCGGCGGCGTAGCGGCAGAGTTGGGGATAGTCGCGCGTGAGCATGTGGAGGTTCCACATCTGCCAGCCTGCGTCGTCGGTGGGAAGCGGATGGCCGGGGCAGGGCTCGGCGACGATTCCGGCGGGATCATCGGCATGCGGATCGCCGGGTACCTTGGTTTGCGCCTGTGCTGCGGTGCCGGCGAGCAGCATCGCTCCGGCGAGCACGAAAGACGATTTCATTGCGCTGATCCTCCCAAGGAGCCGGTCTGTTGCCGGTGCCGACAAATCATAGGCAGCCCCGATATGCTGCGCCACTGAAAAGCGATTTCATAGATAAACAGATTTTGCGTGCGCTTGTTGCGCGCTGCACGCGCGTGCATGGTGGGCCAACAGGAGGGGACATGGCGACTAGAAAGCCGGCCAACGAGATTGAGGAAGTCGACTCGCGCTACCGTGCGCCTGCGCTGGAAAAGGGGCTCGACATCCTCGAGCTGCTCGCCAGCCAATCGGGGGCGATGACGCTGACGGCGATCGTCAACAGCCTGGGACGCTCGCATGGCGAACTGTTCCGGATGGTCCAGGTGCTCGAATTCCGCGGCTATATCGAGCAGGACAGCGCGAATGACGGCTATCGACTGAGCGATCGGCTGTTTTCGCTGGGCATGCAGCAGCCGCGGACGCGCAACCTGATCGAGATCGCGCTGCCGGTGATGCGGCAATTGGCACTGGCGGTGGGGCAATCGTGTCATCTTGCGTTGCACACGCTCGGCGAGATGGTGGTGGTCGCGCGGATGGAATTGAGCGAGCAGCTCGGTTTCTCGGTGCGCGTCGGCTATCGCCGGCCGCTGCATCTCGTTGCCTCGGGCGCGGTGCTCTACGCCTTCCAGCCCGAGGACGTGCAGCGGCGGTGGGAAGCGATGCTCGATCCGCCGCTCTCGCCCTCCGAGCTCGACGAATTCCGTGCGCATGCCGAGGCGGTGCGCGAGCGGCATGTCGAGCTGACGCCGAGCAAGTTCGTCGCGGGCGTCACCGACATCTCGGCGCCGGTGATGCGCGGCGGCGCGGCGGCTGCGGCGCTGACCGTGCCCTATCTCAAGAAGCTGCAGCCTTCGCTCTCGCCCAAGGAAGCGGCAGTGCTCGTCCGCCAGGCGGCCGAGCGGATCTCGGACCAGCTCGTCGAGGGCGACAGCCGGATTTAGATCGTCCAGCCGCCGTCGATCACATGGATCTGGCCGGTGGTGAAAGCGGACTCGTCCGAGGCGAGATAGAGGCCGAGCGCGGCGATCTCGTCGGCCTTGCCGACCCGACCCATCGGCTGGCGGGCGTTGAAGGCGGACCAGGCGGCGTCATAGTCGCCGGTCGCCTTCAGCCGCTCGTGGAGCGACGGGGTGTCGACCGTGCCGGGGCAGATCGCGTTGCAGCGCACGCCCTTGGCGACATAATCGACCGCGACGCCCTTGGTCAGGCCGATCACGCCGGCCTTCGAGGCGCCATAGGCGAAGCGATTGGGCACGCCGGTGACCGAGCTTGCGACCGAGGCGATGTTGACGATCGAGCCGCGGCCGGCCTCGAGCATCGCCGGCAGCGCCGCGCGGATCAGCCGGTACATCGCGGTGACGTTGAGATCGAACGAGCGGTTCCAATCGGCCTCGTCGCACTCGAGGATCGTGCCCGCGGCGACATAGCCGGCGCAATTGAACAGCACGTCGAGCGTGCCCGCTTCGCCGAGCACGGCATTGATGTCGGCGGGATCGAGCACGTCGAGCCGGCGGGTGATGCAGCCGTCGAGCCCGGCGAGGCCCGCCTCGTCGCGGTCGGTCGCCCAGACCGTCGCGCCTTCGGCGGCGAACAGTGCCGCGGTGGCGCGACCGATACCCTGGGCGGCGCCGGTGACCAGTGCCGTCTTTCCTGCGAGCCTTGCGCTCATGATGCGACCTTCTCGATGTTCTGCGTTGGGATGGGAGCGTCGGGGCGGAGCAGCCCCTCGGCCTTGAGTTCTGCCCAGAGTGCGGGCGGAATGGGCAGGCGGGCGCGCCGCACGGTTTCTTCGACCTGCGCTGCGCTGGCAAGGCCGGGGATCACGCTGGCGACCTGCGGATGGGCGAGCGCGAACTGGAGCGCGGCGGCACCGAGCGACACCTTATTTGCGGCGCAGATCGCGGCGATCCGCTCGGCGCGCTCGACCACGGGAGCGGGGGCGGGCGCGTAATTATAATGCGGGCTGGGGGCGAGCGTGTCTCCGGCGAGGATGCCCGAATTATAGGGCCCGCCGATCACGATCGAAGTGCCGGCGGCAGCGCAGCGCGGGAAGAGCTGGTCGAGTGCCTCCTGCTCGAGCAGCGTGTAGCGCCCGGCGAGCAGGATGACGTCGAGTTCGACGCGCTCCATCAGCTCGAGGCAGATCGCGATTTCGTTCACGCCGATTCCGAGCGCGCCGATCGCACCCTCGTCCTTGAGCCGTCGCAGCGCCGCGAAGCCGCCGCCCTCGACGAGCTGGCCGAGTCGTTCGCCATGCTGGTCGCCATGGGTGAGCCGGCCGATGTCATGGACATAGGCGACGTCGATCCGCGCCCGCCCGAGTCGTTGGAGGCTGTCTTCGTAGGAGCGCAGCACGCCGTCATGGCTGTAATCGAACACCGGCTCGAACGGCATCGGCGAGCGGAAGCCGTGACGCTCCTCGTTCGCGTCGAACGGCGTGCGCACCGGGCGGAGCAGGCGGCCGACCTTGGTGGAGACGATCACGTCGTGCCCACGCACTGCATCGCCGACGCGGCGCTCGCTAAGGCCGAAGCCGTAATGCGGGGCGGTGTCGACATAGCGCAGTCCAGCGTCGAGTGCCGCATCGAGCGCGGCGCGGGCCTCCCCATCGGGCACGGCGCGATAGAGATTGCCGAGCGGGGCGGCGCCAAAGCCGATCTCGGGGACGGCAAGGCCGGTGCGGCCGAGCGGGCGCGTGGCGATGGCGCTGCTCACTGCGCGTCCAGGCTGAAGATCCGGGCCATCGGCACCCATTTCTCGCCCTTGGCGGCATGGGCGAGCGGTCGCTGGAAGCGCCACATCAGCGTTTCCCATGCGGCATTCTCAGCCGGTTCGGGCACGGCGCGGGGGTAATCCTCCGCGACTTCGGCGATCATCACCAGGCGATCGGCGGTGCGCCAGATCTCCATCGACTCGACGCCCTGCGCGCGGATGTGCGCGACGATCGCGGGCCAGACCGCGCCGGGGGCGTGGCGCGCCTCATATTCGGCGATGAGATCGGCATCATCGACGAGGTCCAGCGCGAAGCAGCGGCGCGTCACGCGCAGTCGTGCCTGCCGATGCGGTGCTGCCCCGATGCCGTCACGCCTCTTCTCCTCACCGCCAAATCCGGCGTTCGCTCTAGTTCTGACCCGTCGATTGGCGCAAAAGCAAACTTGCGCCAAGGGCAATTGGCAAATATGAAAACCACAAGCACCAGCAAACGTAAAGGTGCAAAGCACGGGATGCGGCCGCTCTGCGGCGTCGGAGCGAGAGGGCGATCTACTATATGCCGCAGGCACGCAATTCATGCATTCACGGGCGCTCGCGATGACCAAGATCACTCGGTTGCGCGTACTCGACATCCGTTTCCCGACTTCCGACTGGCTCGACGGGTCGGACGCGATGAACCCCGATCCGGACTATTCGGCGGCCTATTGCATCCTCGAGACCGATACGCCGGGCCTCGAAGGTCATGGCCTGACCTTCACGATCGGGCGCGGCAACGACATTTGCTGCGCAGCGATCGAAGCGCTGGCGCCGCTGGTCGAAGGGCTCGAACTCGACTGGATTCGCGAGGACGGCGGTCGTTTCTGGCGGCATATCACCGGCGACAGCCAACTGCGCTGGATCGGGCCCGAAAAGGGCGTGATTCACCTCGCTACCGGCGCGGTAGTGAACGCTGTCTGGGATCTGTGGGCGAAGGCCGAAGGCAAGCCGCTGTGGCGGCTGATCGCCGATATGAGCCCGGCCGAGATCGTCCGGCTGATCGATTTCCGCTATTTGACCGACTGCATCACGCCCGACGAGGCGCTGGCGCTGCTGACCGAGCGCGCCGCGGGCAAGGCCGAGCGCATCGCCGAGCTCGAGGCCAATGGCTATCCCTGCTACACCACTTCGGCCGGCTGGCTCGGCTATGACGATGCCAAGCTGGCCCGGCTATGCCGCGAGGCGATCGACGAGGGCTTCAACTATGTGAAGCTCAAGGTCGGGCGCGACCTCGACGAGGACATCCGCCGCGTGACGATCGCGCGCGAGGTGATTGGGGCCGAACGGCACCTGATGATCGACGCCAACCAGGTGTGGGAAACCGCGCAGGCGATCGACTGGGTGAAGGCGCTTTCCTTCGCCAATCCGTGGTTCATCGAAGAGCCGACCAGCCCCGACGATGTCGAGGCGCATCGCACGATCCGCGAGGGCATCGCCCCCGTCCAGGTGGCGACGGGCGAGATGTGCCAGAACCGGGTGGTCTTCAAGCAGTTCATCATGCGCGGCGCGATCGACGTGGTGCAGATCGACGCGTGCCGGCTGGGCGGCGTCAACGAGGTGCTCGCGGTGCTGCTGATGGCGACCAAATACGGCCTGCCGGTGTGCCCGCATGCTGGTGGTGTGGGGCTGTGCGAATATGTCCAGCACCTGTCGATGATCGACTATCTGTGCATTTCGGGCACCAAGCAGGGCCGGGTGGCGGAATATGTCGACCATCTCCACGAGCATTTCCTCGAGCCCTGCGTCGTGGAAAATGCCGCTTATCGCGCGCCGACCGCGCCGGGCTTTTCGATCCAAATGAAGCCTGAGACGCTGATCGAGTTTCGTTATGGAGGCGCGCCGAAGGCGTGAACTGAGCGCGCCAGTCATCGGCTCGGGGTTTCAGATTAGCCTGTGCGAGGGGCGCGATGCCGCGTGCCTGACGCCTGGGAGCTATGCGTCGGCAACGCCGCCGTGACGGCGCTGCCACAGTTTCCTAGCAATTTTCATATGTGCTAAGTTTTTTTGTAGACGCTCGTTACCCAGCGGTGTTAGCGCGAACATCGAAGTCTTCCGGGACGCATTGCGCGTCAACAGAGAAGGCGACGCAGGAGAGGTGGGCGCCCCTACGGGCCCGAGCGGCTGAACCTTCAGGCTGCCTGTTTCTCCTTTAGCTGTGCCGGATCGTGCGACGCGAGGCGTCGTGCCGTGCGGTTGCAATGGGGACGAACAATGGCTGGCATGTCCGCCGAAGGAAGGAATGACTACATGACTGTGACGCTTCGCCGGGCCCTGATGCTCGGTGTGTCGGCTTTCGCGTTCAGCACGGCGCCGGCTGCCCTGGCTCAGGCCGCTGACGATGCCGCCGCTGCCGCCCCGCAGGATAGCGCGGCCCCCGCGCAGGACACCCAGTCCGATGCCGACGGCGATGCCATCGTAGTCACCGGCGTGCGCGCCAGCCTTTCGAGCGCGCAGAATATCAAGCGCAACTCCGACCAGATCGTCGACTCGATCGTCGCCGAAGACATCGGCAAGCTACCCGACCGCAACGTGGCCGAGGCACTGCAGCGCATCACCGGCATCCAGATCCAGCGCACTTATGGCGAGGGCAGCTCGATTGCGATCCGCGGCCTCAGCCAGGTCCGTACCGAAATCAACGGCCGCGACGTGTTCACTGCCAATGGCGGCCGCACGCTGAGCCTGGAGGACGTGCCGTCCGAACTGCTCGCCGGCGTCGACGTCTACAAGAACCCCTCGGCCGACCTGATCGAAGGCGGCATCGGCGGCCTGGTCAATTTGCGCACCCGCAAGCCGTTCGACTTTGACGGGCTGAAGGTCTCGGCCAGCGGCACGATCAACTATTACGACCTGTACGGCAAATCGACGCCGCAGGGGAACATCCTGATCTCGGACCGCTGGAACACCGGCATCGGCGAGATCGGCGTGCTCGTCGACTTCGCCTATCAGAAGACCGCGTTCCGCCAGGACCAGATTTCGAGCCAGCCGCAGTTCCTGCTCAACCCCGCCAATGCCGCGGACGCCACGACGCTGGCGGGCCTGGGCCGCACCGGCAAGACGACCTATCTCGCGCACGGCGTCGGCATCGGCGAATATCTGGGCGACCGTCGCCGCATCGGCGTCGACGCCGCGGTCCAGTGGAAGCCGAGCCAGGACCTGCTGCTGACCGCGGAATATGTCCGTTCGGACTATAAATTCCAATATGGCGACTATAGCTTCTTCGCCTATACCGGCGACAGCGCGATCACGCCGGACTATACCGCGCCGTTCACCTTCGACGATGACGGCAATTTCCGCAGCGGCACTTTCGTCAATGTGCCGATCAATGCGAATACCAGCCTCGAGAACCGGCATTCGGTCACCAACGACTATTCGCTCAACGCGAAGTGGACGCCGGCAGAGAATCTGACCATCACTGCCGATGGCCAGTATATCCGGGGCGTGACCGACGGGCAGCGCTCGATCGTGATCCTGTCCTCGACCGCCGAGCGGCTCCACCATGTCGTCACCGACGGCGCGCCGATCTTCGAAATCCTGCCCGATGCCAATGCGGCCAACGGCAACGGCCTGGTCACCGACCCCGCCAATTATGCGAGCGGGGCCGGATATCTCGATCACATCGAGCATTCCGTCGGCACCGAAAAGGCCGGGCGGCTCGACGCCGAATACCGGTTCGACAACAGCTTCCTGAAGTCGATCTCCGGCGGCATCCGCTATACCGACCGTTCGGCAGTCACCGACAGCAGCACCTACAACTATTACGGGCTGACCAGCGCGCTGGCCTCGAACCTGTACGAAGTGCACCCGTTCCGCGGCGAACTGTATCGCGGCTATCAAGGCGTTCCCGAGGGTGCGGTGTTCTTCAATCGCAACCTCGTGCTCGACTATGACACCACGCGCGAAACGCTGGCGCCCTATGCCGGCACGCAGAGCCAGGCGCTGCTCAACGGCGTTGCCTATGTGCCGAGCGACCGCAACACCCAGGGCGAGAAGACCTACACCGCCTATGGCATGGTCAAGTTCGGCGCGGATGACTTCGCCGTGCCGATCGATGGCAATATCGGCGTGCGCGTAGTGAAGACCAAGGTGAACACCAGCGGCTTCTCGGTGCAGACCCCGCAGGCCGAGGACGCGAACGGCAACCCGATCGCCGGCAACGGACCGATCAGCTATGTGCCGATCACCGCGGACTCGGACTACACCAAGGTGCTGCCGAGTCTGAACCTGCGCTTCCGCTTCACGCCCAAGCTCCAGCTGCGCCTCGCCGCATCGAAGGCGCTGACGCGGCCCGACTTCACCCAGCTGAACCCGAACATCAACATCACCGAGTTCAATTCGGGTTCGGGCACGCGCACCGCGTCGACGGGCAATGCCAACCTCCGCCCGCTGGAAGCCACGCAGTTCGACGCGTCGCTCGAATACTACTTCTCGCGTACCGGATCGATCTACGCGGCGGGTTTCTACAAGAAGGTCGACGGCTTCATCGCCAACGTGACCGCCACCGAGACGTATAATTTCGGCAACGGGCCGTTCAACGTGGACGTCACGCGCCCGGTCAACGGCGACGACGGCAAGATCAAGGGCTTCGAGATCGGTGGCAACACCTTCTTCGATTTCCTGCCGGGCTTCCTCTCGGGCTTCGGCGCCCAGGCCAACTTCACCTATGTCGACAGCAAGGCGCCCAGCCCCAGCGCAACCGACAATGAAGGCAACCAGCTGATCGTGCCGCTCGAGCAGCTTTCGAAGACCAGCTACAATCTGATCGGCTTCTACGACCGCGGCCCGCTTTCGGCCCGCGTGGCGTATAACTGGCGCTCGAAATACGTCGTCACTACCCGCGGCAACGGCAGCGGCAATTTGCCGATCTTCAACGACGCGCGCGGCCAGCTCGATGCCTCGGTGACCTATACGGTGACGCCGAACTTCGCGCTGACGGTGGACGGCACCAACCTGACCAACACCGAGAACCGCACCTATTACGGCATCGCCAGCCGCCCGCAGTCCGCGGTGCTCAACGACCGCCGCGTCAGCATCACGGCGCGGCTCACCTACTGATGCGGTTCGCCTGATCCGTATCGTTCTCGCTTTCGGGCCGGCTCGTCATGGGCCGGCCCTTTTTTCGAGGGATGCGGGGTGGCAGAACGGGATGGAAGACACGGCCGCGCAACGGGGCGCGGCGAAGAGGGGAAGAAATATGCGCCGTTTCACCAGCCTGGCCGTGGCGCTTGCGTCGCTGGCGCTCGGCCATGCCGCCGCCGCCAACGCGCAGGAAGTCCCCCGCGTCGTTTCGAAGGACGGGCGGCACGCGCTGATGGTGGACGGCGCACCGTTCCTGATGCTCGGCGCACAGGTCCATAATTCGAGCAATTATCCGGCGATGCTGCCCAAGGTGTGGCCGGTGATCGACCAGCTCCAGGCCAACACGCTGCAGGTGCCGATCGCCTGGGAACAGGTGGAGCCGCAGGAGGGGAAGTTCGACTTCTCGTTCCTCGACACGCTGGTCAAGCAGGCGCGCGAGCATGACGTGCGGCTGGTGCTGCTGTGGTTCGCGACGTGGAAGAACACCGGCACGGCCTATGCGCCGGGCTGGGTGAAGCTCGACCCCAAGCGCTTTCCGCACATGATCGACCGCGAGGGCAAGAAGCATTACGCCTTCACGCCCTTTGCCCGTTCGACGCTGGAGGCCGACAAGAAGGCGTTCGTGGCGATGATGCGCCACCTCAAGGCGATCGATCCGCAGAACACCGTGATCATGGTCCAGGTCGAGAACGAAGCGGGCAATTACAGCAGCGCGCGCGACCATTCGGCGGAGGCCAACACGCTGTTCGCGGGGCAGGTGCCGGCGGCGCTGCTCAAGAAGACCGGCAAGAAGCCGGGGACGTGGAGCCAGGTGTTCGGCCGCGACGCCGACCTGTTCTTCCAGACCTGGTATCTCGCCGGCTATATCGACGAGATCGCCGCGGCGGGGAAGGCCGTGAAGCCGCTGCCGATGTATGCCAACGCGGCGCTGCCGGGGAATCCGTTCACCTGGCAGGATCCCAACACCTATGCCAGCGGCGGGCCGTCGCCGGCGGTGATCGACGTCTATGAGGTTGCCGCGCCGCATCTCGATGTGGTGGGGCCCGATATCTACAATCCCGACCATAAGGCCTATCTCGGCTTCCTCGACGCCTATGCCCGGGCGGACAATCCGCTGTTCGTTCCCGAGACCGGCAATGCCCGGCCCTACGCCCGCTACTTCTTCCCGACGATCGGGCGGGGTGCGATCGGCTGGTCGATGTTCGGCATGGATGGCAGCGGCTATTCCAACTATCCGCTCGGCGCCAAGACGCTCGACGCCGAGACGATCGAGCGGTTCGCGCGCAACTATCGCCTGTTCCGCCCGATGCAGCGCGAATGGGCGAAGCTGGCGTTCACCGGCAAGACCTGGGGCGTCGCCGAGCCGACCGATCCCACGGCGAAGTTTTCCCAGTCGCTCGATCTTGGCGGCTACACCGCCAAGGTGACCTTTGGCCGGCCGCAATTCGGCTTCGAGGACCCCAAGGGCAATGACGAGCCCAAGGGCGGGATGGTGGTCGCGCAGCTGGGGCCAGACGAATATCTGGTCACCGGCTTCGACGCGCGGATCGAGTTTGCGCTGAAGGACGCCAAGGGCCGCAACCTGATCTACGACCGGATCGAGCAGGGCCATTACGACCATGGCCGCTGGGTGTTCGAGCGCGTGCTCAACGGCGATCAGACTGATTATGGGATCAATTTCGGCCCCGAGCAGCAGGTGCTGAAGATCAAGTTCGGGACCTGGGAATAGGCCGAGATCCCGGGTCTTCCGCGCCGAGTCAGCGGGACCCCGGCGCAAGGCCGGGGTGACGAAGAATAGGCGTCGTTAGCGCAGCCAGTCGCGGATGGCCTTGGTGACTTGCTTGGGCTTTTCCCAGGGGGCGAAATGGCCGGCGTCTTCGATGCGGGTGACGGTGAGGTCCGGAACCAGCGCTGGCAGGCTCTCGAGCTGTACGGGAAGCAGCGCGAAATCCTTCATGCCCCAGATCACCAGCGTCGGCTGCTGGATCGGCGGGAAGGGGGCGTCGAGCCAGGCGGGGCGCTCCGCGATCTCGTCGGGGGCGGGAACGACGATCGGCGAGGCGCGATACCAGTTGAGCATCGCGGTCATCGCGCCGGGCTGGCCCCATTCCTCCATATACGCCGCCTTGTCCTCGCCGGCGATGCCGCCGACGACGTGCTGGGCGAAGGTCGAGGCGAAGAAGCGTTCGAGCCCCGCGCCGATCAGCCCGTGATCGATACGGGTGTCGCGGAAGCGGGTGATGTACTGGCTCGCCTTCCGCTGGGCGGGATCGTCGAACAGCGAGCGCTGGAAGACGAGGGGGTGGGGCGCGTTGACGATGATCAGCCGCGCGATCCGCTGCGGGTTCTGCAGCGCCGCCATCCAGGCGATCGCGCCGCCCCAATCATGGCCGACCAGCGTGAAATTGCCGATGCCGAGATGATCGGCGAGCGCGAGCAGGTCGGCGACCGCCTTAGCCGGCGCATAATTCTCGACGCCGTCTGGCTTGGACGAATGGGCGAAGCCGCGTTGATCGGGGGCGATCACATAATGGTCGCGGGACAGATCGGCGATCTGGTGGCGCCAGGTGCGGTGCGATTCGGGGAAGCCGTGGAGCAGGACGATCGGCGGGTTGGCGCGATCGCCGGCAATCGCCACGGCGAGCTCAACGCCGGTGGGAAGCGGGATGCGCTGGAGGTCCGACATTGCCTTCTCCCGACGGGTCGCTTTGGAGTGCGAGCCTAGCGGGGGACGGGAGCGAGGGAAACTCGCTTGTCGAAGTTGACACAATTCGAGGCTTTTGGGCCGAAGCGCCTGCGACGCGCCACCGAAGCCCCTGCGACGCGCCGGGAACGCGCCTGCGACGCGTCACCGAAGCCCCTCCCTGCAAGCAGGGAGGGACGTTTCTGTCGGTACGTCTTAGTGCTGGGTCGGCGCGAGGCCGGTGTTGAGCACCCAGCCGACATTGTCGTTCTCGTCGGCAACTTCCCACCACAGGCCGTTCTTGTTGCCGGTGGGATAGACGGTCGCGCCCGCAGGCAGCGTGCGGATGATCTTGCCGGTGCCCGCGGCGGTGACGCGCATGATCACCGGGCGCTGCGCGGTGAAGGTCTTGGCCGGCGCCGCCTCGGCGGTGCCTTCCGACCCCGGGGTGACCAGGCCGAGCTCCTCGACCATCTTCGAATAGGCCTGGATGAACGCCAGCGTGACGATGCGGCCGATATCGGTGTTGTCATAGCCGCCACCGACGGCTGCGGCCGCGCCGGTGCCGAAGAAGCTGCCGCCGCCCGCGCCGAAGCTGAGGTTGTTCTTGACCGCATAGCCTTCCTGGGTGGCGATCGTCTCGGTGGTGCGGACATTGGTGAGCGACAGCACGGTGCTGGCTTCCATCTTCTTGCTCTTGATGCCGCCGATCAGCCCGCCGACGCTGCCGCCGATGAGGCCGCCGACGGCGCCGCCGACGCCGCTGCCGCTGACGTTGGAATTGGCGCCCTGGACTTCGGCGACGAGGACATAGTCCGCCGCCTTGATCTGGCCCTGGCCGACATTGGCGCCGCGCTGGAGTCCGAGATGGCCGCCGATCTGACGCTCACGCTCGGCCGCCTGGAGGCCCGAGCCGCGATCGACGAGGTTGAAGCAGCCCGAGCGCTGGACGAGCACCTTGAGCAGCTTCTGGGGCGGGGCCAGCGAATATTGGGTCCAGCCGCGGGGATCGTCGCCGTCGACGATCGAGAGCGTGCCGAGCTTGCGGATGCAGTGCGGCACGTCGGCCACGGCCTTTTCCTGCATGCGCTGACCGCCGCTGGCGCGTGCGCCCTTCTTCTGGGCCTGAGCCTCCCCGCACGTGAACAGCAGTGCGAGAGCGGTGGCGGCCACCGCCGTAGTCTTCAGCATTACGGGTTCCCCTTATCTACGCGACGGTGCGCCCGCCGGCTTGCGACCCCTATCCTACGGAGATGCGGGGTCTGACAATTATAATCTAAGTGAATGCGATGAAGCGCGCCTGTAGCAGCCAATTCGACGCGGTTCTTGCAAGATTTCGTCATTTGCCGGCGGGCGGGCGGGAACGGCCGACCTCGAAATCGGCCTTCCCGTCGTACCCCGACCTTGCGCCGGGGCTCGCTGCCTTAGGGACACAAGAAGAAGCAGGATCCCGGCTCAAGGCCGGGATGACGCGGGATTGGCTTCGGTCTTAGGGATAGCTTACCGTCTTGGGGACTTCGGGGATGGGGATCCATTCCTTGTCGTCGCCGGGGACCTTGGGGAAATTGCCGGCCTTCCAGTCTTCCTTGGCCTGGTTGATCCGATCGCGGCTCGACGAAACGAAATTCCACCAGACGTGGCGCGGCGTGGTGAAGGCCTCGCCGCCGCACAGCATCACCCGGCCGCCGCGCTCGGAGCGCAGCGTGGCATGGGTGCCGGGGCGCAGGACATAGAGCGTCATCGGCAGCAGGGGCATGCCGTCAAGGCTGGCGTCGCCGATCGAGACATAGAGCGCGCGCTCGTCGCCGCTGGGATCGATCGGGATCGATCCGCCCGGGGTGAGCGCAATGTCCGCATACAGCGTCTGGGCATAGGTGGTCGTCGGCGCCGTGGCGCCCCATAGCGTGCCCATCACGACGCGGGCGGTGGCGCCATGGCCTTCGATCACCGGCAGCTCGGCGGCGGTGACATGTTCGAAGGCAGGATCGATTTCCTCGTACGCCTCGGGAAGCGCGAGCCAGGTCTGGATGCCCGAAAGCTCGGGGCCGACGGCGCGCTCGGCCGAGGGCGAGCGCTCCGAATGGACGATGCCATGGCCGGCGGTCATCAGATTGACTGCGCCGGGCTCGATCGTCGCGAAGGTGCCGAGCGAATCGCGATGATCGATCGCGCCGGCATAGAGATAGGTGACGGTGGCGAGGTTGATGTGCGGATGGGGGCGCACGTCGATCCCGGTGCCGACATCGAGATGCGCCGGGCCCATCTGATCGAAGAAGATGAACGGGCCGACCATCGTGCGCGGCTTCGACGGCAAGGTGCGATGGACCTTGAAGCCGCCCAGATCATGGGTGGTCGGTTCGATCGTCTGAGTGATCAGGTCTTCGCGCATCATCGTCCTCCGGCTCGGGCAAACGCATAGCCGGTGGGCGGGGAGGGCGACAATCACCCGAATGGAAACGGTGAGACGCGCTTCATGGGGGTGGACGGGGGGATTGGGGGGCTGTCGCCCAGGGCGGATAGGCAGGAATCGCCCATTTTGCCAACCCCTTTCGTCACCCCGGCCTTGAGCCGGGGTCCCGCTTCTTCTGAGATCAGGCGGGAGGATCGAAAAGATGCTGCCGCTCGGGATTGGCGCTTCGAACCATGCGAAGGGCAACAAGAAGCGGGACCCCGGGTCAAGCCCGGGGTGACGGAGAGAAGGTTCGATTTCGGACGTTGGCGCTCAAGTGGTCGCCCTGTCGATTACGGCGCAGTGGCTGGTCCTGCGCGGCCAGAGCTGTAAGGGAGGGCTCTGCGAGCAGGAAAATTATGGCTGACACGAGTGCAGTGATTATCGGCGCCTCGGGCGGGATTGGCGGCGCGCTGGAGGCTGCGCTGATCGAGGAAGGCGTGATTGCCAAGGTCCATGGTTTCGCGCGGTCGCGCAGCGGGGCGCAGCATCTCGATCTGCTGGACGAGGCGAGCATCGCCGCGGCGGCCGAACTGGTCGGCCGCGGGCCGGCTCCCGCTTTGATTGTCGTCGCGAGCGGACTGCTGCATGCGTCCGGCCGGAAGCCGGAAAAGGCGATCGGAGACCTGGATCCGAGCTGGCTGGCGCAGGTCTATGCCGTCAACGCGATCGGTCCCGCGCTGGTGGCGAAGCATTTTCTGCCGCTGATGCCCAAGGCTGGGCGAACCGTGTTCGCGGCGCTGTCGGCGCGGGTGGGGTCGATCAGCGATAATCGCCTCGGCGGATGGTATGGCTATCGTGCGTCCAAGGCGGCGCTCAACATGATGATCCACAACCTCGCCATCGAGGAGCGGCGCCGCAACAGCAGCTCGGTCGTCGTGGCGCTGCATCCCGGGACGGTGGATACGCAGCTGTCGCGACCGTTTCAGGGGAATGTGCAACCCGGGCGGCTTTTCACACCCGACCGGGCGGCGTTGCAATTGCTCGACGTGGTGGAGGGGCTGCGGCCCCCCGACAGCGGCAAGATGTTCGACTTCGAGGGGAAGGAAGTGCCCTTCTAGGCGGCGACGCCCTATTCGGCGTCGAGCTCGGGATAGTGGCGGAAGATGCCGTTGGTGTTGAAGCCGATCCGGCGGTCGCTGGCGCAATAGTCTTGGATGCCGGGAAGCTGGGCGACGCGGCCGCGGATCGCGAGCAGCCTGGGATAGTCGCCCTCGATTGCCTTCATGCGCCGCGGGAACATGTAGTGCAGGCCCTCGATCAGCTGGAAGAGCGAGGTGTCGCCATAGCTCCATTGGTCGCCGGTGAGCCAGTCGCCGGCGACCGAACGCTCGAACCAGCCGAGGAACTTGGGCATGCGCGCGTTGCGGAATTCCTGCGCGAAGCGCGCGGCCTCGGACTTCTGGTCCTCGTAATAGAGCGCGACGCCCACCGGGTGGTGGACCTGGTGCACCTCGGCGACGAAATCGGCGATGGTGAGCTGGACCTCGTGGAGCCAGCGGCGGGTGGGTTCGTCCGACGGCGCGATGCCATGCTTGTCGCCGAGATAGAGCAGGATGTTGGCGACCTGGGCGATCACCTGGCTGCCGGTATCGAGATAGGGCGGGGCGAAGGGCGGGCGATCGGTGCGCGCCTGCATGTCGGCGATCAGCGCGTCGCTGCCGCGTTCGCGCGCGACATCGACATAGGCGATGCCGCCGGCCTCCATCGCCAGCCGGACGAACTCGCCCCGTCCCTGGATTTCGGCCCAATACCACAGCTTATATGCGCTCATGCCTATTCTCCTGGAGCGCGCGCCCGGATCGCCAGCGCATGGATGCGGCCGGCGAGCAGATCGGCGAGCGCGGTGTTGATCAGCCGCTGCCGCTGAACGCGCGACAGGCCCTGAAAGGCCGGGCTCTCGATCGAGACGGTCCAGTGCGATTTGCCGGTGCCATCGTCGCCGAGATGGCCGCTATGGTGGTGGCTGTCGTTGATCACGTCGAGCTGCGTCGGGGCGAGCGCGGCGATGAGGCGGGCGGCGATGATTTCGGCGAGTCCGCCGCTGGAAGGGTCGGTCATCGCGCCTATATAGGCCGATTATTCGAGGGAGGTAGCGTGGCTGACGCTCAGCCGAAAAAGGATCGACCCAATACCCGGTTCCACGGCCGCGTGGAGGCGCCGGGCCGGCTGTGCGCCGAACCGGGATGCGAGGAGCCCGGCGAGTTTCGCGCGCCGCCGCTCGACGGGACGGGACGCGCCGGAGACGGTCCGCCGCCGTTCCGCTGGCTGTGCCTCGACCATGTCCGCGCGTTCAACGCGCGCTACAACTTCTTCGCCGGGATGAGCCCCGACGAGATCCAGGATGCGCAGCGGCCGTTCGCCGGCTGGGACCGTGAGACCCGCGCGTTCAGCGCGACCGGCGGCGCCGACCGGCCGCCGCGCTGGGCCGATTTCGGCGACCCGCTCGACGCGATCGGCGCGCGCTTCCGCGAGCGGATGAAGGACCGCGAGGACCGCAAGGACGGCAAGCCGCTCTCGGGCATGGACCGCCAGGCGCTCAAGGTGCTCGAGCTGGAGATCGATGTCGATCGGATGGGTTTGCGCAAGCGCTATTCGGAGCTGGTGCGGAAATATCATCCCGACCGCAATGGCGGCGACCGGACCCATGAGACGCAGTTGCAGCGGGTGATCGAAGCCTATCAGCAGCTCAAGGGATCGCCGGCCTTCGCGTGAGATCCCCCGGGGGCAGGGCTCCCCGGGGGACGCGATCTCAGGCAGACGCGATGCGCTTGGCGACGGCTTCGAGCTGCTCGGCGACCACGCCCCAGCCTTGTTCGAAGCCCATCTCGGCATGTTTGCGCATCGCCTCGGCATCCCAGTGGCGCGCGCCGGCGCGGTAACGGGTCTTGTCGCCCTCTGGGGTGAATTCGAACCAGCCGACGATGTTCGCGACCGGCGAAGTCTGGGGCTGCCAATGCGAATCGACGACGTTGGTGAAGACGATGCGGCGCAGCGGGGTGACTTCGAGGAAAATGCCCTCCATCGGATCGCCGCATTCGCCATTCGGGCCGCGCATGATCATCGCGGTGCGGCCGCCAGCGCGGAAATCCTGGGCGATCAACTCGGTGGTCCAGGGCTTGGGGCACCACCATTCCTCGAGATGGTCGGTCCAGGCCTTCCACACGGCCTCGACGGGGGCATCGATCAGCCGTTCGACCGATAGCGCGTGGGATTCGGGCATGGTCTTCTCCTCAGTCACGGTCGGGGGCGCCCAGCGGGAAATAGGCGCGATAGGGGCGCGCCTCCTCGACCACGCGGGCGACCGCAGGGCGGGCGAGCAGGCGGGCGCGATAGGCGCGCAGAGCGACAAAGCTCTCAGGGATCGGATCGACCCAATCGGCGTAGAAGAGCGACGGGGCCGCGGCGCAGTCGGCGAGCGAGAAATCGCCCGAGGCCCATTCGCGGCCCTCCAGCCACTCGTCCAACCAGGCATAGATCTTCTGGAGCGCGGCCTTGGCTTGTTCGACTTCGATCGGGTCATGGCGCTCCGGGCCGCGCAGCGCGTCGTTCACCACGCGCTGCATCTGGCCCATGACGTGGTTGTCGAAGATGCGATCGAGCATGCGCACCTCCAGCGCGGCATCGCCCTCGGGGAGGAAGGCGACCGGGCCGGGATGGTAGCGCTGGAGATGCTCGATGATCGTGCTCGATTCCATCACCGCACGGCCATTGTCGACGAGCAGCGGGAATTTGCCGAGCGGCCAGAGCCGAGCGAGTTCGGCGCCGTTATCGCCCTCCTCGACCGAGCGATAGGTGAACGGCGTGGCGTTCTCGTAGAGCGGGATCAGCACCTTCCAGCAATAGGACGAGAAGGGATGGGCGTAGAGCGCGAGCATCAGCCTTTCGACCCCACCAGCCCGAAGCGGGCGCCTTGCGGATCGGTGGCATAGAGTACCCAGTCGCCGCCGGGCACTTCCATCGGCCCGTGCTGGATCGTGCCGCCGCTGGCCTCGACGCGGGCCTTGGCATCCTCGATGCTGCCGGTGCGGAAGAAATAGTTCCAGCGCGGCGATTTGCCCGGCGGCGTCGGCATCACCGCGCCGATCACGCCGCCGGCATGGCTGAGGAAGCTGTATTCGCCCATTTCACCCATCGGCATCGCGCCGTCCTTCTTCCAGCCGAACTGATCGGCATAGAAGGCAAGCGCGGCCTGATCGTCGCTGGTGACGAGCTCGTTCCATTCGGCATGGCCGGGAGCCATGCGCTGGAAGGCGGTGCTGTCCTTGGGGCTGGCGCCCTTCATCACATAGAAGGCGACGCCCTGGGGATCCGCGACCATCGCCATGCGGCCGACGCCGTCGATATCGGTGGGCGGCATATGGATGGCGCCGCCCGAAGCCGCGATCTTAGCCGCGGCGGCATCGACATCGTCGACCCCGATATAGCTGAACCAGCCGGGGGGCGGACCGCCTTCGGGCGGCTGCATCAGGCCGGCTACGCCTTCGCCATCGGGCGCGGAGAAGATGCGATAGTCGGGCGCGCCTTCGGGAGCGCCGGGGAAGGGGGCGGCGGTCCAGCCGACGACATGGGTGTAAAAGTCCTGGGCCGCATCGGCATCGCTGGTCATCAGCTCGTACCAGATCGGCGTGCCATGGGGATTGGGCATCATACTCTCCTGTCTTTTACTTTCGTCGCCGGATTCCGGGGTTCGGCGGGGTGGTGATCGTCAGCCTTCGCCTTCGTCGACGATGGGATCGAAGCCGCCCCAGAACATCCGCTTGCCGTCGAACGGCATGTCGCCTTCGGGCTTCATCCGCTCGTCGGCCATCACCTTTTCCCAGCCGGCATCGCGGGTCGCCTTGTCGGGCCAGACGATCCAGGAGAAGACGACGTTCTCGCCGTCCTCGGCCTTGACCGCCAGGAAGAAGTCGGTGGTCTTGCCGTGGGGCAGATCATTGCCCCAGCCCTCGACGACGCGCAGCGCCCCATATTCGCGAAAGATCGGCGCGGCCTTGGCCGCCATGTCGAGATACGCCTGCTTCTTCTCTTCGCGCACCGGCGCGACGAAACCGTCGATATAGGACATGCTTGCTCTCCCTGGTTAGGCGGCGACCGGCTCCGGCTGGAAATCGGCGAGCTGCGCGGCGATCGCGTGCTGAAAGGCCGGGCGGGCAGTGCCGCGCGCGACATAGTCGGTCAGGCGCGGGCGGCTGGTCATCAGATCTTCGTGATCGGCGTTGCGCAGCACGGTGACCATCGCGATGTCGGCGATGCTGAAGCCGTCGCCCAGCCATTCGCGCTCGCCCAGCGCATCGGCGAGGCGATCGAGGCGCTTGCCGGTATCGGCGAGCAGGCTGGGGCGGCGCAGCTTGGCCCATTCCTCCTTCGCCGAGAAAATCTCGACATTGGCGAGTTCGAACATCCAGGGCTCGACGCTGTTGAGCGCGGCGAACAGCCAGGCCGTCACCGTCGCGCGCGCCTGGGGATCGCGTGGCAGCAGGCGTTCGTCGCGTTCGCCGAGATGGAGCAGGATCGCGCCGCTCTCGAACAGCTGGACGCCGTCATCGTGGAGCACCGGGACCTGGCCCCAGGGCTGCTCGCCGAAATAGGCGGCCGGCTTGGGCGGGAGCGGGCTGATCAGCCGCATCGCATAGGGCAGCCCGATCTCCTCGCAGGCCCAGCGCGGCCGCAGATCGCGGACATAGCCGCGGGCAAAGTCGGGCACCCAGTTGAACCCGGTGATCTCGATCGTCATTGCATTTCTCCTCAACCGGCAGCCGCGGCTTCGATTGCCGCTATGTCGATCTTTCGCATCGTCATCATCGCTTCGAAGGCGCGGCGGCGGCGATCGGCATCCTCCCCGCCGAACGCCAGCTCGATCAGCCGGCGCGGCGTGATCTGCCAGGAGAAACCCCATTTGTCCTTGCACCAGCCGCACATGCTCTCGGTGCCGCCATCGCGCACGATCGCGTTCCACAGCCGATCGGTCTCGGCCTGATCGTCGGTCAGGATCTGGAACGACACGCTCTCATTGGGCGTGAAATTGGGGCCGCCGTTGAGCGCGGCGTATTTTTGGCCGGCAAGCGTGAAGTCGACGACGATCGCCGTGCCTTCCGGGCCGCTCGGATTGTCCGCCGGCGCGCGCTGGACACTGTCGATGCGGCTGTCGGGCAGCAGCGATACATAGAAGGTTGCGGCCTCCTCTCCGGTCATGTTGAACCAGAGCACCGGAGTGATCTTCTGCGCCATGATATCCTCTCTTTTGGCGGCGACGCTCAGGCGTCGCCTTCCTTTTCATTCCCTTGAGCAAGGCGACGATCGCCATTGCGTGGCCATGACCCAAGTCGAACTGTTCCTTGAGATCGGCGACGATCGTCCCGGCCTTGACCTCGGGCCGGAGCGTGCCGCCGGCGAGCCAGTCCTTCGCCGCGGCATAGGCGCGGAAATCGGCGGGGCTCTTGCCGGTCTTGGCTTCGATATTGGTGAGATAGGCCTGGAAGGACATCGGATTTCTCCCTGTTCAGGCGGGCTCGTGCGCCGGGCCTTCGGGGAAGGCGGCCATCGCCGCCTCGAGGTCCATGAACATCGGCTCGAAGATATGGCCGTCGGGATCCTCGAAGCTGCGGCCGTACATGAAGCCCATCTCCTGCTTCTCGCGGATATCCGCCTTGCCGCCCGCGGCGGCGGCCTTCTCGACAATGGCGTCGACGGCTTCGCGACTGTCGCGCGAGATGCAGAGCAGCACTTCGGTGCCGGCATGCGCATCGGCGATCGGCTTGGGTGTAAACCCTTTGAAGAAGTCGTGCGACAGTATCATGAACACGATCGTGTCGGAAAGCTGCATCGCCGAGGCCTGCCCGTTGCTGAAGCGCGGGTCCTTGGTGAGGCCGATCGCTTCGTAAAAGACAGTCGACCGGGCCACGTCGGTCACGGGCAGGTTGACGAAGATCATCTGGGGCATCGGGCTCTCTCCTGAGCAGATCGTTATGCGGGGTAGGTGAGCGACGGATACCAGTCGGTGCCGCGTCCCTCGGGCGTGGCGTCGAGCACGGTCCATAACGGCATGAGATCGGGTGCGCCGCGCGGATCCTCGCCGGGATCGGCGGTCAAGTCGTCCATCTCGCCTGCCCAGAACAGTCGGATCGTGCCGTCGCGCCGGGTGAAGACGAGCAATTGCGGGATGTCGCCGCCCTCGTCGTCGATCGCGTTGTAATCGCGGCTGAAGTCGCCGCTGGCATCCGAATAGAGCGGCAGATGGCGCCAGCCGCGTTCCTCGGCAAAGGCGCGGAGCTTTTCGAGCGGCGAGCGTGCGGTGATCGCGAGCGCGACGCGCTGCTGGATGTCGAGCGCCTCGCCCTCCCATGCCGACAGCAGCGACGTGCACATCGGACAGGGGCGCTCGCGCTCGGGGCCGAACATCCAGGTGTAGACGAGCAGCGTTTCCTTGCCGTCGAACAGCTCGGCGAGCGTGACGGCGCCTTCGGGCCCCTCGAAGCTATAGTCGCTGGATGCCGCCGGTCCGTCAGGAAGCGCTCGGCGTCGTTCGGCGACGCGCTCGATCTGGCGGCGCAGTTCGATTTCGTCGGCGAGCAACGCGGTACGGGCCGCGCGATAGGCGGCGCTTTCGCCGGGCCAGCGCGAGCGCGCGCGAGCGGCGAGTTCGGTAGCTGGGACGCTTGTTTCTGGCATCGGCGCGAAACCTCCGCTTGGCCGCCTGTGCGAATCGCTTTCTTGAGTTTGATGCCCGTATGAGTTACAAAAAACAACCATGGAGTCACTAAAAATAACCAATGCTGATCTGGGCAAGGCGCGGCGCTGGTATCGCGACGCCTGCGGGACGGCGCTGGCGATGGATCTGGTCGGCGAGCGGTGGGCGTTGCTGATTGTGCGAGAATTGCTGCTTGGGCCGCGGCGCTTCGGCGAATTGCGCGCGGGGCTGGTGGGCTTGAGCGCGAATATCCTGACGCAGCGGCTCGAAGGGCTGGAAAAGGCGGGCATCCTGCGCAAGCGGAGCCTGCCGTCGCCCGCCAACGCGCAGGTCTATGCGCTGACCAAATGGGGTCTGGGGCTGGAGGGGCCGATCCTGGCGCTGAGCCGCTGGGCGGCGGGATCGCCGGCGCACGACGTGACGCTGCCGCTGAGCAACGGCGCCTTCATGCTCTCGCTGCGGACAATGATGGATGCGGCAGCCGATCCGGCCTTCGCGCCCGATCTCGGCTTTCGCGTCGGCGGCGAGCCGTTTCGCGCCAGGATCGTCGACGGCTGGCTCGCGATCGAACGGTCCGACCCGGCGGGTGCCGAAGTCCTCTTCGAAGGCGAACCCTCGAAACTGGCCACCACCTTCTATCGCCCGGTGCCGCTCACCGAATTGATCGACGAAGCGCGGGTGCGGTTCACCGGCGACCTCGCGACCGGCCAGCGCTTCGTCGATCTCTTCCGGCTTCCGGTGTTTGAAAACGATTGAACCCGCTGTGACTTGAACCTTGTCGTTGCGGTGCGGCATGGGAGGGACTAACCCGCGAGGCCAACGCCGCCCCCGGATTCCAGGAAGTATCGCATGGCCGACATCCCCAACACCCAGCCCGACAGCCGGGACACCACGATCCTCGACGCGCCCGACAAGAGCGTGAGCGTGCGCGAGCTGTTCGGGATCGACATCGACATGGAAGTGCCCGCGTTCAGCGAGGCCGACGAGCGCGTGCCCGATCTAGACCCAGCCTATGTGTTCGACGCCGACACCACGCTCGCGGTGCTTGCCGGATTCGCGCACAACCGCCGCGTGATGATCCAGGGCTATCACGGCACCGGCAAGTCGTCGCACATCGAGCAAGTCGCGGCCCGGCTCAACTGGCCGTGCATCCGGATCAATCTCGACGCGCATATCAGCCGCATCGACCTGATCGGCCGCGACGCGATCGTGCTCAAGGACGGCCAGCAGGTCACCGAATTCCGCGAAGGGCTGCTGCCCTGGGCGATCCAGACCCCGACCGCGCTTGTGTTCGACGAATATGATGCCGGGCGGCCCGACGTGATGTTCGTAATCCAGCGCGTGCTGGAGACCGAGGGCAAGCTGACCCTGCTCGACCAGAACCGCGTGATCCGGCCCAACCCGTGGTTCCGGCTGTTCGCCACTGCCAACACGGTGGGCCTCGGCGATACCAGCGGGCTCTATCATGGCACCCAGCAGATCAACCAGGGCCAGATGGACCGCTGGAACGTGGTGGTGACGCTCAACTATCTGCCCGCCGCGATCGAGGCGCAGATCGTGCTCGCCAAGTCGGGCGATTACGACAAGCCGGGCGGCAAGGAGCTGGTCGAGAACATGGTCCGCGTGGCGGACCTGACGCGCAAGGGCTTCATCAACGGCGACATCTCGACGGTGATGAGCCCGCGCACGGTGATCACCTGGGCGCAGAACGCGGACATCTTCAAGGATGTCGGCTTCGCGTTCCGGCTGTCGTTCCTCAACAAGTGCGACGAGACCGAGCGTGCGCAGGTGGCCGAATATTACCAGCGGGTGTTCGGCAAGGACCTGCCCGAGAGCGTGGTCTCGAAGACCTAGAGGCCTTTGCGGCCGAAGCCACCGGGGCGCCGCCCGAATGCGGGCGGCGCGGGCGGTGGCGGGGGAGGCGCGGGCGGCGGCACCGGATCGGGCCGCGGGGTTTCGGCTGCGGGCTCGCCGAACTCGACGAACATCGCCTTGACCGGCTGCGGGCGATCGGCGCGGCTGGGGCCGAAGAAGCAGCGTGTCTGCTGGTCGTCGGCGCTCGTGCCGATCGTGTCGCCATGCGCGATCACCGGGCCGGCCTGGAGCAGATAGCGCAGCACGCCGCTGAGCTTTTCGGCGACGGTGGCGACCGGATAGGGCGCGTTCCACACTTCGACTTCATAGCCGAGGAACGGCTCGAGCCCGCCGGTGGTGAAGGAGGCGTTGCCGTCCTCGATGCGATTGGGGGCGGCCCATACCCAGAGCTGGATCGGGATCTGGCCGGTGGTGAGAGTCGCCATCTGGGCGCTCGCCATCTCGGGCGAGAACAGCGTCGAGACCATGTTGTTGAACACCGCGACCACCGCAGGATCTCGGGCCAGGACGCCGACGATCAGTGTCAGCACCTTGGCGGTGGCGAGCTTGGCCTCGAAGCTGTCCGGCGCTTCGGCGCTGATCGTGATATAGCCGCGCTGGCGGGCGATCCGGTCGCGATCGCCGTCGAACCAGAAGCTGCGGCCGAGCGCGCCGTGGATGGCGCTCGGATCGTAGGGCATCGGCAGCGCGATGAGCGTGATCTTGCTGCGGCCCTGAATGAAGCCCATGCCTTGCGGGACCGCGCAGCTGGTCCAGCCGCCGCCCGGATCGACCGCGCGCATGCCCTCGTCGATCACCGACCAGTCGATATGGATGGGGCGATCGAGCAGCAGGGTGAAGCTGCCGAGCCGGCCCGGCGGCGCGACGCGCTCGTCGGTTGGTGCTGGAACAGGAGCGGCGTCGCCACCCTGTTCGGGACGGCCGAAATCGCCGCGCCGGGCAAGGCTGCGATCGGTTTCGAGCAGCTTGGCGAGCGAACGCATATCGGTGGTGTCGAGCCAGTTCTCGCCGGGATCGAGCTGGAGCAGTGCGCCTTCGTCGCCTTCGACGGCGAGCGTGGTGGCGACGATCAGCGCGATGCCGCGGGCGAACGCGTCGTCAGGCGTGGAGGCGCGGCTGATCGTGATGTGCGAGGAATGGGCGGGCGGGACATTGCCATTGGCGGGGGCATAGGCGCGCGGCACCAGCTCGACACAGGCGATGACGATGTCGGGGCCGTCGCGGCCGAGGATCGTCTGCGGTCGGATAAGCGGTATCTGGGTCTCGCTGCGGCCGTCATCCTCTTCGCCGGCGCGCCAGACGATGTTGGGGTACATCTGGGTGAGCATCTGGCGGATGCGCGAAGCGGGGAAGGCAATCGGACGATGCAGCAGCAGGACGGCCATCGTGCGCTTGGGCTCCGTGGTGGCGGACGATCTGCGAGGCAAACTGGCATAATCGGATTAACCGCGCGCTAAGCGACCCGTCGATTTCGGACTTGCATCGCGGCGCCGGGTCCGCACTAAGGCAGGGATGGCCAACGACAGTCCCACCGAACGCCTGCGTGCCGTGCTCACCGGCGCCGCGCGCGCGCTATCGGGCGAGGCGGAGGCGGAGCTGAGCTTCACGTCGGAGGCGCCGCGCCAGGATGGGCGGAGCATCAAGGTGCCGCTGCCTTCGCGCACGCTGCCTGCCGAGCAGGTCGCCGAGGCGCGCGGCTTTGCCGATGGCTTCGCGCTGCGGATGCGACACCATGACGTCAAATTGCACCAGCGCAGCGCGCCGGGCGAGCCGGTGGCGCGTGCAGTGTTCGATGCCGTGGAGACCGCGCGGATCGAGGCGCTGGGATCGCGCGGCTATGCCGGGATCGCCGATAATCTGGGCCATGCGCTCGATGTTCGGCTGCGCTCGGACCCGATCGCGCGTGCGCGCAATCGCGACGAAGTGCCGCTGTCGACGGCGATCGGGCTGATGGTGCGCGAGCGGTTGACCGGCCGCGAGGCCCCGGCCGCCGCGGCCATGGGCTTGGCGCTGGTGCGCGACTGGGTCGAGGACAAGGCCGGCAGCGATCTCGATGCGCTGGCGCTGGCGATCGACGACCAGCAGGCCTTTGCCGCGCTGACGGGCAAGCTGCTCCAGGACCTCGAGCTCGTCGAAGGCGAGATGATCCCCGACGAAGCCGACGAGAATGGCGGCGAGGACGAAGGCACCGACGAACAGGACGAGCCCGGCGAGGAAGAGGGCGACAGCGACTCGCAGCAGGGCCAGGGCGAGATCGAGGCGCGCGGCGAGCAGCAGGACTCCGACCAGACCGAGGACGGCGAGGACCAGGCCGCCGACGAGATGCAGGACGGCGAGGGCGAGGAAGGCGACGAGGGCGAGGAAGGCATGATGCCGTCGCGGCCGAATTGGCCGTGGAGCGACTTGCCCCCGCAGTTCGAATATCGGCCCTATACCAGCCAGTTCGACGAAGTGATCGAAGCGACCGAGCTGTGCGACGCCGAAGAGCTCGACCGGCTGCGCTCCTATCTCGACCAGCAGCTGGTCCATCTCCAGGGCGCGGTGACCAAGCTCGCCAACCGGCTCCAGCGCCGGCTGATGGCGCAGCAATCGCGCAGCTGGGACTTCGACCAGGACGAGGGACTGCTCGATGCGGCGCGGCTGGCGCGTGTCGTGGTCAATCCGATGCAGTCGCTGAGCTACAAGGTCGAGCGCGACACCGAGTTCAAGGACACGGTGGTGACGCTGCTCATCGACAATTCGGGATCGATGCGCGGCCGGCCGATCTCGATCGCGGCGATCAGCGCCGACATCCTGGCGCGCACGCTGGAGCGGGTGGGGGTAAAAACCGAGATCCTAGGCTTCACGACGCGTGCCTGGAAAGGCGGGCAAAGCCGCGAAAAGTGGCTCGCCGAGGGGCGTCCGCCGCAGCCCGGCCGGCTCAACGATATCCGTCACATCGTCTACAAGCAGGCCGACGAGCCCTGGCGCCGCGCCAAGCGTGCGCTGGGGCTGATGATGCGTGAGGGGCTGCTCAAGGAGAATATCGACGGCGAGGCGCTGCTCTGGGCGCATGCCCGGCTGATCGCGCGGCCCGAGGATCGCAAGATCCTGATGGTGATCTCTGATGGCGCGCCGGTCGACAATTCGACGCTGTCGGTGAACAGCGGCTCGTATCTCGAACGCCATTTGCGGCAGGTGATCGGCTGGATCGAGAGCCGCTCGCCCGTCGAGCTGGCGGCGATCGGCATCGGACATGACGTGACGCGCTATTACCAGCGCGCCGTCACGATCATGGATGCCGAGCAGCTGGCGGGCACGATGGTCGAGCAGCTCGCGGCGTTGTTCGATACCGAATGAGGATCGAGCCGCCCGAGGGTGGCTTTCATGGGCCGGCCAAACGATCGGTTACGATCGCCGGGCACCCGACGTCGATCAGCCTCGAGCCGCTGTTCTGGGCGGCGCTCGAAGCCGCGGCGGCGGAGCGCGCGCTGCCGCTCAACGCGCTGATCGCTGCGATCGACCACGCCCGTATCCAGGGGAATGACCCGCCCAACCTCGCCAGCGCGATCCGAACCTGGCTGCTCGACGCGGCATCGGCCCAAAATAATTCCGACAAAGCTGCAAGTCGCTCGCATTAGCGTTGACTCTGAGAACGCCTCGCAATAGCTGCTCCCGTAACAAAGAGCAGAAGGGGCTTTCAGTGACTCGTTCCATTCCGGCAGGCCGCGCGCCAGCCTTCCTCGCGCTTGCCTGTGTCGGCTTCGTCGCGACCGCCCCGGCGGCCCATGCCGCGCCCGACGATAGCAAAAACGTCGCGGCCGATGATGACCAGGACCACGCGCAAGACATTCTGGTGAACGGTCAGGTCTATCAGCCGAAGCAGGAAAGCCCGAAGAACACGCGCCCCTTGCGCGACACTCCGCAGACGGTGACGGTGATCACCGCCGAGGTGATGCAGCAGCAGAATATCCTGTCGCTGCGCGATGCGCTGGCCACCGTGCCGGGTATCACGTTCGGCGCCGGCGAAGGCGGCAGCGGCTATGGCGACAGCATCAATCTGCGCGGCTTCAGCGCCAACAACGACATCACCGTCGATAACGTCCGCGACAGTGCGCAATATACCCGCTCCGACAATTTCAACATCGAGCAGATCGAAGTCACCAACGGCTCGAACTCGGTCTATTCGGGCGGAGGCTCGATCGCCGGCAACATCAACCTGGTCAGCAAGCGTCCGACGGGGAGCAATCGCTCGGTCGTGCAGGCGGGCATCGGCACCGACAATTATTATCGCGCCACCGCCGATATCGACCATAATCTGTCGGACAGCATCGGCGTTCGCTTGAACGCGATGGTCCACCATAACGACATCCCTGGTCGCGAGGTGGAGAAGAACAAGCGCTGGGGGGTGATGCCCTCGATCGCCTTCGGGCTGGGCGGCCCGACCCGGATGAGCTTCCTCTACCTGCATCAGGAAGACAATAATATCCCGCAGTTCGGCGTGCCCTATGTCAGCAGCGTCAACAACGGCTTCACCGGCCAGGTGCCGGGCACCAGCCGCAGCGCCTATTATGGCTTCCGCAACCTCGACAAGCAGGACAGCACGGTCAACCAGCTGACCGCGATCTTCGACCAGGACCTGACCGACAAGATCGCGCTGCGCAATCTGACGCGCTATCAGGACGTCCGGCAATATTCGATCGCGGACGGCCCCGAAGGCACGTTCTGCCTGCCGAGCGGCCTCACGGCGGGCGGCCTTGCCTGCACCACGCCGGGCTTCTTCGTGCCGAGCGGCGGATCGCGCGGCAACACCCGCGATACCCGCAACCAGATGCTCTACAACCAGACCGACCTGAAGGGGACGTTCGACACTGGCGGGATCGAGCATAGCTTCGATCTCGGCGCCTCGGTTTCGCGCGAGACCTTCGACGTCCGCTCGGGCAATTCGCAGCGCAACGCCGATGGCACCACGGTGGTCATCCCGCCTTATGCGTGGAACGATCCCAATCCGAACGACCGCAACGTCTATAGCGGTCCGGTGAACTTCATCGTCAGCGCGAAGAACCACAGCACGGTCGAGAATTACGCGGCCTACATGTTCGACACGATGAAGTTCTCCGATCATTTCGAGCTCAACGGCGGCGTGCGCTGGGAGCGCAATATCGGCGAATTCACCGGCAACACGATCTCGACCGCGGCGGCGACGCTGGGCCAGACGACGGCGGTGACGACGAGCGGCAACCGCGACAGCCTGTTCTCCTATCGCATCGGCGCAGTCTACAAGCCGATCGAGGCGGTCAGCCTCTATGCCGCCTATGGCAATTCGACGACGCCGTCGCAGAGCACGGTCAACGGCAGCTGCACCGCAACCGGGGCTTCGCAGACCTGCAACGTCAAGCCCGAGAGCGCCAAGAATTACGAGATCGGCGGCAAGGCCGAGCTGTTCAACGGCGGGCTGTTGCTGACCGCGGCATTGTTCCGCACCGATCGCGACAGCTACAAGGTCGCCTCGAACGATCCGACGATCCCGGACCAGCAGCTCGACGGCCATTCGCGAGTGGACGGCATCGCGCTGGGCGCCACGGGCCACATCACCCCGGCCTGGCAGATCACGGCGAACTATACCTATCTCAAGAGCAAGCTGATCCAGTCGCTGTCCGACGAATGTCTTGCGGCAGCCGCGGCGGCGACCAACAACAACGTCATCGCCGGCTGCGCCAACAACGCGGTGTTCCCCGATCCGGCGAAGGGCGCGGCGCTCAACCAGACCCCCAAGCATTCGGGCAGCCTCTACACGGCGTATAGCTTCCCGTTCGGCCTGACGCTGGGGTATGGCGCCACCTATCAGGGCCCGTTCGCGATCAACCTTCCGGCGATCGTGACCACCGGCCCCGGCGCCCTCACGACGCTCACCCCAGTGCTCCATTCGAAGGACTATCTCATCCACAATCTGACGCTGGCCTACGCGATCACGCATGACCTGTCGGCGCAGCTCAACATCAAGAATATCGGCGACAAGCTCTATTACACCCGCATCCGCGCCAATAACGGCTGGGCGACCCCGGGCGACGGGCGATCGGCGATCCTGACGCTGAGCTACAAGTTCTGATAGTGTGACCGGATGACGCAGCTCGATAGCTTGTCGAGCGAAGAGATCGCCGCCCGCCTCTCCGGTTCTCCGGAGGCGCGGGCGGCGTTGATTCGCGAAGGAGCAGAGGCCGGACTGGCCGAAGCGCAGGCGGTCTATGGCCAGATGCTGCTCGACGCGCAGAAGCCGGGCGAGGCGTTCGGCTGGTTCTGGAAGGCGGCGCAGCAGGGGCATGCGATGGGGCTCAACATGCTGGGTCGCTGCTATGACCTCGGCTGGGGCACGCAGGTGGACAAGGTGCGTGCGGCCGAATGCTTCCGCGTCGCCGCCGAGGCCGGGCTCGATTGGGGCATGTATAATTACGGCTCGGCGCTGGCGCTGGGTCAGGGTTTGATTGAGGACAAGGCACAGGCGCTTGTCTGGTTCGAAAAGGCGGCCGCGATGGGCCACGCCAAATCCACGAACTTCGTCGGCAGCTTCCATGAGGAAGGCACGCTGATCCCGCGTGACATGGCGGCGGCGGCGGACTGCTATGCCCGGGCGGCCGAAGGCGGGGACTTCCGCGGCATGTTCAACCATGCCCGGATGCTGGCCGAGGCCGGCGACGTGGACGCCGCGCTGGCGTGGATCGGGCAATGCGGCGCGGCGGCGACGCCGGCGTTTCGCGACAAGGCGCTGGCCTGGCTGGCGCAGGTCCCCGATCCGCGGCTGCGCAGCGCGGGGACGGCGGCATTGCGCACCGGAGCGAAGCCATGATGATCGCGATTCCCGACCTGTTCTCCCCCGCGGACGTGGCGGCGGTGCGGGCGATCATCGATGCGGCGGACTGGGTGGACGGCAACGTCACCTCGGGCACGCAATCGGCGCTCGCCAAGCAGAACGAGCAGCTTCCCGAAGGCGGCGACGCGCATCGCCGGGCCGGGGCGATGGTGCTCGACGCGCTGGGCAAGTCGCCGCTGTTCTTCGCTGCGGCGCTGCCGCTCAAGGTCTTTCCGCCGCTGTTCAATCGCTATAGCGCGGGGCAGACCTTCGGCACGCATGTCGACAATGCGATCCGCATCCAGCGCGGCACCGAGTTCCGCATCCGCAGCGACCTGTCGATGACGGTGTTCCTCGAGGAGCCCGAAAATTATGACGGCGGCGAGCTGGTGGTCGAGGACCATTTCGGGGTGCAGCGGGTCAAGCTGCCGGCGGGGCACGCGGTGCTCTATCCCTCGTCGAGCCTGCACCATGTCACCCCGGTGACGCGCGGGCGGCGGGTGGCGAGCTTTTTCTGGCTGCAATCGATGGTCCGCGACGATAGCGCGCGGCGGCTGCTGTTCGACCTCGACCAGAGCGTCCAGCGGCTGACCGGGCAGCTGGGCGGTACCGATCGATCGGTGATCGAGCTGACCGGCGTCTATCACAACCTGCTGCGGATGTGGGCCGACGCCTGACTCGGTTGACGAAGTTGACACACCCGGCGGCCCCTACGCCACCCGGGCACGGCGACACTTGACATAATTCGATGATTAGCTAAACGTCGCATTGTGAGCCAGGTTTTCCGTGCCCTTTCCGATCCTACCCGCCGGCGCGTTCTGCAGCTGCTGCGCAAGGGGCCGATGAGCGCGGGCGAGCTGAGCGACCAGTTCGACGTCTCCAAGCCAACCATGTCGGCACATTTCGCGGTGCTGAAGGAGGCTGATCTGGTGCACGCCGAAAAGGCGGGGAAATCGGTGCTCTATCATTTGAAGCTGTCGGTGCTCGAGGAAGCGCTGCTGGGCTTCGTCGATTCGTTCGGCATCGGCGCCGAGGCGCCGGAGCCCGGAAGGGAGACTGCGCGATGAACAAGAATCTGATCTTCGGCCTGTCCTGGGTGGCCGCCATCTTCGCCGTCGCGATTGGCGCGTCGTTCGCGCGCAAGCTGGGCTATCTCGACGGCGACATGGTCACCCGGCTGGTGGTGGGACTGAACGGCCTGATGATCGCGTCGATCGGCAACCGAATGCCCAAATTGGTGGTGCCGAGCACTTGCGCACGCCGGGTTCAGCGCATCGGCGGCTGGGCGATGGTGCTGAGCGGGTTGCTATACACCGCGCTGTGGGCGTTGGCCCCGATTCCGGTGGCGCTGATCGCGGGCACCGGCGCGATCGCCCTGGGGATGGCCCTGACGATCGGCTACAGCCTGGCGCTACGCGACACCGCGCGCGCTGAAACGCGCGCCCGTTGACGAAGAGCGTTAACGATCGGGCGGGCCGAGGCTTAACCGCAGGGAGATGGTCGCCTCAGCGCGCGATGCCCTGGGCTCGTGTGAACTGACCTTATCGCCAACCTTTCGGTTGGCTTCGCGACAGCGTGATTGCGGATTGCCGTGTCAAAGAGCGGCGAGCGAGTTGCCCGAGCGACTTAGGGTGGCGACGGCAATGTTCAAGCTTTGTTCCGATCCTTTTTCCGCGGATCGGCGAGGTTGCGGACACATCTCTTTCCGTCACCCCGGGTCAAGCCCGGGGTGACGAGGAGAAGGTCCGCTGCCCACCCACTTCCGGTCGTTCGGGATCGGCGAAGCGGACTCCGAAAGCCGAGGGGCAAGCAACGCCCCCGTTTACGGCCAAGCCGACCTTACCCCTCTCCCGAGGAGGCGATTGCTCAGGCTGGCGGCAGGAGCAGCGAGGCGAAGGAATTGGGCGGGAGGGTCTGTTCGACCATCGCCTTGCCCATGCCGATGCGCAGCGGCATCGGTGCGTTGGTCGGGTTGTGGGCCATGATCGCGAGGCTGCCGTCGCGATTGCGGAAGGCGAGCACGTCTTCATAGCCGGTCCAGCTGATCGCATTGATGCGGCGTGCGCCGGGGCGGACGATGCCGGCGAGGTGCTTGAGCAGATAATATTCGTGGTTCCAGCGATAGCGGCGGGTGGCGCGATCGACGCTGAATAGCGAATTCTGCGCCCAGCCCCAGCGGCTGACGCCGCCATCGACCAGTGCGATGTTCCAGTAATTATAGCCGCTGCAGCCGTTGCTCAGATAATGCTTCATCAGGCTCCAGACATAGCGCGCGTAGCGCCAGTCGTTCTTGCCGTCGCCGCATTCCTGCTCGCTCATGTAGAAGCGCAGGCTTGGATGGTTGTGGGCGAGGAAGGGTAGCGCGCCGCGGCCGGCCCATTGCACGCCGACGCCGCGGATCACCGAAGCCGCGGCCTGATCGGCATAGACCGCTTCGAACAGGCGATCGTCGGGGCGCTCCATCGTGCCGAAAAAGACCTCGACGTCGCGGCGCGCCATCTCGCGTCCGAGATGGGGAGGAAGCGCGCCAGGCCGGTGGGCGTCCAGCAACAGCTGGGAAAGGGTTGGGCAGAGTTGAATTCGTTCTGGGGCATGACCATGCCGATGCGGATCCCGCGCCGGGCATAGTCATCGATGAACTTGCCGAAATAGCGGGCATAGGCGGCGAAATAGCGCTCGTCCTGGATAAACATGTCGGTGCCCTCGGCGCCGCGCTGATCGGGCTGGAGGCCGTTGTCCGGCCAGCCGGGGCGATTGGGGACCGAGGCATAGTGCCGGTTGGTCTTCATCCAGCTGGGCGGGCTCCACGGCGAGGCCCAGAGCCGCAGATCGGGCCGGACGCGGAGCGCGCGCTGGATGAAGGGCATCAGCGTCTGTTCGTCGCGCGCCGTAGAGAAATGCGCGAGGGCGAAATCGCCGGGGGTCTCGTCATAGGAATACCAGTCGCGGGCGAAGTCGTTGGCGCCGATCGGCATGCGGCACAGCGCGAAGCCCATGCCGGCATCGCCGAACAATTCGGCGAAGATCGCGTCCTGGTCGGCGCGCGGCAGCAGGCCGATCGCGTCCCAGCCCATTTCGTTGAAACAGGCGCCGAAGCCTTCGATCGCAGGCAGCGTGGCATCGAGCTGGAGCTCGACATCGCCGGGCTCGTTGGCGCGGGCGGTGGACTGCTGGGGCGTTTCGGCGAGCTGCCAGGGGCTGGCCTGGGTGGTTACGACCCAGCGGTTCGGCGGCAACGCATAGGTCTGGGCGGGCTGGGCGCGGGCGCTGGCCGGCAGGGTGGCGGCAAGCCCGCTGGCGGCGGCCATGCCGACAAAGCTGCGCCGATCGACTAGGCCCATCTCGCGCAAATCCGCTCTCCCTGCTCGTGCTTTGGCAGCATTATCCGCGCATGCGCGGGCTTGCGCAATCAGCGATCGGGGGCGCCGAGGCTCAGCGGGATTCGTTCGATCCGTTCCGGCACGGGGTGGCGCGGCCTGGGTTGGCGCAATTCGGCCGCCGTGCGAATGGCAAGCAGCCGCGCGAAGCGGCGTGTAGAACTCATGATTGTCGACCCTCCCGGACATTACATCGTCGGTAACGGGACAATAACGTAGCTGGTGAACGTGTTCCGAAGAATTGAGGTTAACGTCGACGAAGCATTTTCCTCGCGCGACCAAGTAGTTGGCAAGGTCAGTCGAGCATCGCCTGAAGCGCGGGCGAGAGATGCTCGCCGCCGCCGCGGACGAGCATGCGGGTGGCGAGGCCTTCGCGTTCCGCCAGCGCCATGCCGGCAGGGCCGAGCACGCCGAGCGCGGTAGCCCAGGCGTCGGCGTGCATGCACTGCGCGTGGAGGACGCCCACCGAGGCGACGTTATTGTCGAGCGGGCGGCCGGTGCGCGGATCGATCGTGTGGGCATAGCGGCGGCCGTTCGCTTCGAAGCCGCGGCGATAGTCGCCCGAAGTGGCGACCGACAGGCCGTGGAGCGCGATGCGGAGCGGCGCGGCGGCGATGCCGGGGACGGTTTCGAGATCGACCCACCAGGGCTGGCCATCGGGCTTGATGCCTTCGCCGCGCAGCTCGCCGCCGATCTCGATCAGGAAATCGGCGAGCCCGAGCCCGCGCAGCCGATCGGCGACGGCATCGACGGCATGGCCCTTGGCGATGCCCGAGAAATCGAGCGCGGCGCGGGCGTTCCGCCGGGCGCGGCGGCCGTCCTGCTCGAGATGGCGGTGGCCCGACACGGCCAGGGCTTGTGCGACGGCGGCGTCGCTGGGGAAGGGTTGGGGCCCGGCGGGGCCGAAGCCCCACAGATCGGCGAGCACGCCCATCGCCGGATCGAAGGCGCCGTCGCTCGCCTCGGCGATGGCGAGGCCGGTGCGCAGCACGTCGGCAAAGGCGGGGGGCAGCGGCTGCCAGCGGCCGGGGTCGGCGCGGTTGAAGCGGCTGAGGTGCGAGCCGGGCTCCCAGTGGCTCATTTCGGCGACCACGCGGGCAAGCGCGCCCTCGATCTCGGCGCGGGTGTCCGGCGGGGCGTCGACGGCGTGGAGCGACCAGCTGGTGCCCATCGTCGTGCCGTCGAGAAACGCCAACGGGGCCCCCGCGCGGCGGCGCTGGAACGCCGCCGGCGAAAGCCCCGCCGGGATCGCAATGCGCGGGGCGCCGCTCAGGGAGCGAGCACCTCGAGCGTGGTGACGTAGCTTACGCGGCGCTGCGGCGGGCCGGACATGCGGCCGCCGGGGCCAGCAGGGCCGCCCGCGCCGGGCGCGCCGGCAGCGGGGCCGCCCGGACCGCCAGGGCCACGCGGCGCGCCTTCGCCGGGGCCTTCCTCACGCGGCCGATTGGGGGTGACGTTGACCCAGTAGAGGCCGGGATCGGGCCAGTTGATCGAGACCTTGCCGTCGGGCCCGGTCTTGAGATCCTGCTGCTTGAGCGCGTCGCGATAGCGGATGCCGCCCGGGATCACGGTGACGAACAAATTGGGCGCGGGCTTGCCGTCGAGCAGAAACTGGAAGGTCGCCGCCTCGCCGACGACGAGATCATTCGGGTGGGTGACCGGGACGAGCTCGATGCCCTTGCCGCTGGGCTTGAACACCGTGGTCGTCGGGGCGCCCTGGGTCACGTAGATCTCGTTGCGCGTGACGCTTTCGGCGGTCTGGACGTCGGTGGCGCCGGCGGGGATCGCGGCGGCGAGCGTGGCGGGGGTGGTGCCGCGCGGCAGCATCTTGGTCTCGCCGTTAAGCTTGTAATTGCCGAACACGGCCTGGCTGACGCCGCCGATCCGGTACGTGCCCTGCTGAGTGAGGTGCACGTCGAAGGTCGCGCGGAACTTGCCGACGGCATGGTTCTCAACCGTCCCCTCGGTGCCGTCGGGCTGCGTGACGCTGGGGACCGCGCGGATCGGCTGGTGATCGAAGAAGAACAGGTCGTTCGACACTGCGGCGTCGACGGTGACCCAATTGTCGGTGCCCGAGACCGAGGTCGACGAGGCGATCATCCACATGCGGTGGGCAAAGGCGGCGGGTGCCGCGAGCGCGGCGACGGCGGCGACCGCGAGGAGTGGCGTGCGTAGGTTCATCAAAATTCCCCCTGTTAGCGCTTGAGCGTGAGCGAAACGGCGCCGAGCTCGCTGGCGCCCTTGCCCGAGGCGGTGGCGGCAGTGCCGTTCCAGGCGAAGGGCAGGCGGACGAGCTCGCGCCCGCCGACTTCGCGCGCGGCTTCGACGACGAGCGTATAATTGCCTGGGCTGAGCGTGGGCATGCCGCCGCGCCCGCCGACGAGATGGACCTTCTGGACGCCGGGCGCGCGGGTGGCGCCGCTGACGCCGTCGGCCGGGAAGGTCATGCCGCGGCCCGCGGCGCGCCACCATTGGCGGATGTCGCGCAGCCATTTGGTGCCTTCGCCGCCGCGCTTGTCGACGTCATACCAGACCTGGACGGTGCGCGGCGCGGTGCCCGCCTTTTCGAGCCATATCGCGACATAGGGCTGATGATATTCGGCAACCTTGAGCCGCGGAATCTCAAGCGAGAGATCGAGCGTCTGCGCCGCGGCGCCGGCGGGGAACAGCGCGATCCCGCCCAATGCGGTGGTGGCGAGTCCGGTCAGGCGATAGTGCATGTGCGTGCCTCTTTAGTGAATGAGGAAGAGCGCGATCAGCGCGGGAATAACGAGCCCGGCGATGACGATCGGCCAGGTGCTCTTGCGGTGCTTCGAATGCATCCACAGCAGCACCAGCCCGGTGAGGGTGAAAACCAGGCAGGCGAACACGAAGATGTCGATGAACCACTTCCACGCAGTGCCGGCGTTGCGGCCCTTGTGGAGGTCGTTGAGATAGGCGATCCAGCCGCGCGAGGAAGTCTCGCTGGTGACCGCGCCGGTCGCGCGATCGATCGCGATCCAGCTGTCGCCGCCCGGCCGCGGCTTGGCGAGATAGACCTGATCGATCGTCCATTCGGCCTCGCCGGCGGTATCGAGCTTGATATTGTCGCCGATCCACTTCGCAACTGCGGGAGGAATTGGCTTCTTCGCGTCGGGGGCGTCGTCGGGCTTTACCATCGCGGCGAGCGGCGGCGGCAGCTGTGCGGCGCGCTCGACCGATTTCGGGCTGCCTTCGATATCGGCGGCATGGTTGAGCGTGAAGCCGGTGATCGCGAACAGCAGCAGCCCGACCAGGCTCAGCGCCGAGCTCATCCAATGCCAGGTATGGAGCTGCTTGAGCCAGAAGCTCTTGCGGCTGCGCTTCTTGGCGGGCGGCGGCGCGGCGGTTCCGTGCATGGGAATGGGTGCAAACTCGACTGGATTGAAGGCCCGCGAGTAACGCGAACGATTCGCAATTGCAACGGTTTGCTTCTGAATTTTGATCCTACCCCGTCACGGGAAGGGGACGATGCTAAGCATGGGGGAGGGGGCATTCCTCATAGGGAAGCCATCGCCGCACACTCCCTCCACCACCGCCTTCGGCGGCGGTCCCCCTCCCCGTACCGGGGAGGATAGTTGTTCGCTCGTGCAGCAAAGTTGCGCCGCAGTGCAGCGACGAATGTTTCTTGCCGAACTTCAAGAATCTACGCAGTCTATTTGCAGAAATTAGAGGGAGAGACTGATGTCGGCACTTTATATCGGCCTGGCGATGATTTGCGGGCTCGGCGTGGCAGCCTGCCTGGGCGCGATGTATATGATCGTCCGCACGACGCCAGACCGGCGCGCCGACCTCGAAGCCTGACATTGCGGGCTTGGCCGAGCGCCGGCCCCACGCATAAGCCCCGTCATCCCGGCCTTGAGCCGGGATCCCGCTTCTTCTCCGGTTGGCGTTAGCGGGACCCCGGCTCGAGGCCGGGGTGACGAAGAGGGTTTCTCTATCTTCCGAGCAATACCCGCGCCTGGCCGGCGATCTGGGCAAGCATCGCAGCGTTGGGCGAGGCTGCCTGACGCGCGCGGCGGACCAGATTGGCAAACTGCTCGACGCGCGAGGCATTCGCTTCCAACCACTGATCGACCACGGCCTGGGGATCCTTGTCGTCGCTGCGGCCGAGGAATTCGAGCCGGAGCTGCTGGAAGTCGCGCGCTAGCCCGGCGATGAGCAGCCGCTCCCACGGATCGCCGGTGGTGATCCGCGCGGCAGTCGACTGGGCCCAATCGAGGCCGAGCGCCTGGCCGAGATGGGTGAAGGCGCGGGTAAGCACCGTCTCGTCGATGCCCTTGCGCGCGCTCAGCTCGGCGAGGCCGACCGCGCCATCCATCTCGAACAGGCGGACGACCTTGGCGACGAGATCGGCGGGGGCGCCGGCGGTCTCGAGCTTGTCGGAGATGCGGCCGCTCTGGGTCTTCACTTCCTCGAGCAGCAGCGCCTTGGTCTCGCGATCGAGCGCGTCGATGCCGGGCTGGAGCCGCTTGATGACATCGGCTGGGCTGTCGCCGGGACGGCAGACGCGCAGCAGATCGGCGACCTGGCCGCGCACCGCAACGGCCATCTCGTCGAGCAACGCAAGCCGCGCGGTCTCGCCGATCGCGGCCGTTTCGACCGCTTCCCAGGTGGCGGGGAGGCAGAACAGCCGCTCGGCGACGACGAACATCGCCGCGATGTCGCGCATTGCCGCGCCTTCCTCTTCGGCAAGCTCGAAGGGATGGAGGACGCCCAACCGGTTGATCACGCGATTGGCGAGCTTGGTGGCGACGATTTCGTTGCGCAGGCGATGCTCGTCGATCGCCTTGCCGAAGCGTTGCTGCATCGCGTGCGGGAAGGCGGCGCGGAGATCGCTTTCGAGCTCGGGGTCCTGGCCGAGATGGCCGGCCTCGATCGCGTCCTGGAGCGCAAGCTTGGACGAGGCAAGGAGCACGGCGAGTTCGGGCCGCGTGAGCCCGCGGCCTTCCTGCGCGCGGCGGAGCAGATCGTCGTTCGAGGCGAGCCCCTCGACCGCGCGATCCAGCCGTCCGGCGCCTTCGAGGATTTCGATGACGCGGACATAGGAAGGCAGCGACACCGCGCCGTCATTCTCCATGAACGACAGCGCCAGCGTCTGGAGGCGGTTATCCTCCAGCACGAGGTGCGCGACATCGTCGGTCATCTCGGCGAGGAAGGCGTTACGGTCCTCGAATTCCAGGCGACCCTCGATCATCTCGCGATTGAGCGCGATCTTGATGTTGACCTCGTTGTCCGAGCAATCGACGCCGGCCGAATTGTCGATGAAGTCGGTGTTGATCCGCCCGCCATGGCTGGCAAAGGCGATGCGCCCGGCCTGAGTCACGCCGAGATTGGCGCCTTCGCCGAGCACCTTGGCGCGCAGCTGCTCGGCATTGACGCGCAGGCGATCGTTGGCGGGATCGCCGACATCGCCATGGCTTTCGCTCGCGGCCTTCACATAGGTGCCGATTCCGCCGAACCAGAGCAGATCGACCTGCGCCTTGAGGATCGCGGTGATCAGGCTGGTGGGATCGATCTCGCTGACCGTCAGGCCGAGCAGCGCCTGGACCTGTGGGCTCAGGGGAATCGACTTTTCGGTGCGCGCGAACACGCCGCCGCCCTGCGAAATCAGCGACGGATTATAGTCGGCCCAGCTCGATCTCGGCAGCGCGAACATGCGGTTGCGCTCGTCCCAGCTCTTCGCCGGATCGGGATCGGGATCGAGGAAGATGTGGCGGTGATCGAAAGCGGCGACGAGCTTGAGCGCCTTGGACAGCAGCATGCCGTTGCCGAACACGTCGCCCGACATGTCGCCGCAGCCGGCGACCTTGACCGGCTCGGTCTGGATGTCGACGCCCATTTCGAGAAAGTGGCGGCGGACCGAGACCCAGGCGCCCTTGGCGGTGATGCCCATCGCCTTGTGATCATAGCCATGCGACCCGCCCGAGGCGAAGGCGTCGCCCAGCCAGAAGCCGCGATCGATCGCGATCGCATTGGCGACGTCGGAGAAGGTCGCCGTGCCCTTGTCGGCGGCGACGACGAAATAGGGGTCTTCGCCGTCGAGGATCGTCACGCCCTCGGGGTGGACGACATCGGGGCCGACGATGTTGTCGGTGATCGAGAGCAGCGAGCGGATGAAGATCCGGTAGCTTTCGGTGCCCTCGGCGAGCCAGGCATCGCGATCGGTGGCCGGCGAGGGGAGCAGCTTGGGATAGAAGCCGCCCTTGGCACCGGTGGGGACGATCACCGCGTTCTTGACGCGCTGCGCCTTCATCAGCCCGAGAATCTCGGTGCGGAAGTCGTCGCGGCGATCGGACCAGCGCAGCCCGCCGCGCGCGACGGGGCCGGCGCGCAGATGGATGCCCTCCACGCGGGGGCTGTAGACCCAGATCTCGCGCCAGGGCAGCGGCGCGGGGAGGCCGGGAACCTTGGCCGAATTGAGCTTGAACGCCAGCGCCTCGCGCGCGGCGGGCGCAAAGGCATTGGTGCGCAGCGTGGCCAGCACGACGCCTTTCAGCGTGCGCAGGATGCGATCGTCGTCGATCGCCGAAACCTTGTCGAGCCCGGCATCGATCGCGCGCGCGGCGGCATCGATCGCAGCATCGTCGCGCGTGCGGGCGGGATCGTGCGCGGCCTCGAAGCGCTCGATCAGCGCGGCGGCGACCTTGGGCGCGCGGCGCAGCGCATCGACCACGGTGGCCATGCCATAGCTGAGCCCGGTCTGGCGCAGATAGCGGAACCAGGCGCGGAACAGGACGACCGAGGCCGGGCGCATGCCGGCTTCGACGATCAGCCGGTTGAACAGATCGTTCTCGGCCGAGCCCTCGAGCACTTCGGCGATCGCCTGTTCGATGACCGCGACATCGCCTTCGAGCCGCGCGGCGGAGACTTCGAAGTCATGCACGAAGGCGCCGCCGGCGAGCTGGGTGGGGACTTCCTCGATCACCCGGAAGCCGAAATTCTCGAACACCGGCACGGCATCGGACAGCGCCAGCGCGCCGCCCTGGGCATAGAGTTTCACGCGATATTCGCCCGATCGGCTGGTCGGGGTGATGCGCACCGAGCGGGCGCCGGGACTGTCGAGCGTGGCGATGCGCAGGATGTCGCGCGCCGCCTCCTCGGGAGTCGAGGTGGCGCGATAGGTGGCGGGGAAGGCATGGGCGAAGCGCAGCGCGAGCCGCGTCGCGGCGCCGCCGGCCTGTTCGACCAGCGCCGCCTCGATCGCGGGCACCCAGCCGCGCACCATCCGCTCGAGCCGCGTATCGAGCGCCGCTTCGTCGGGCATGGTCGCGCCGCCGCGCAGATCGAGCGTGTAGCGCAGCAGCGCTACGACGCCGTCTTCGAGCGCAATCGACCAGTTGATGATCCGCGCGCCCGAATCCTCGGCGAGCATCGCGCCGATTGCCTCGCGGCGGCCGGTCGAGACTTCGTCGCGCGGCAGCCAGACGAAAGCGAAGAGATGGCGGCCGAGTGGCGAGCGGACGAGGACGAGCTTCGAGCGCGGGCGATCGGCGACCGACATCGCGGTGAGCACGAGCTTTTCGAGCGAGTCCGCATCGAAGGCGGTGGTGAGGTCGTGCGGCAGGCCGGCGAGCGCATGCGCCATCGCCTTGCCGGTATGCCCCTTGGGGTCGAAGCCGAACTTGCGTTCGAGCCCTTCGAGGCGGGCGCGCAGCATCGGGACCTCGTCGGGCGCGGCGAACAGCGCGGCGCTGGTCCACAGCCCGGCGTGGATCGACAGGCCGGTGACGTCGCTGCCGGTGATGATCGGCACGACCGCGATGTCGAGCGGCACTCGGCGATGCACCGGCGAGATCGAATTGGACTTGAGCAGCAACGGCGCCTCGCCGCCCTTGCGGAAATGATCGAGCGCGGCTTGGCGCGAAGGCTCGGCCAGAATCGGCGCTTCGAGCGTGTAGCGGGCAAGGCCAAGCTGCTCGGTGGTGGTGCCGTAGGGCCGCCACTTCTCATGCGCGAGCAGCGTCATCGCGCCGTCGTGGAACCAGCGCAGCAGCTTGGCGCCTTCCTTCGAGTGGATCGAGGCGGCGTCGGCGGCGATCGCCGTCTGCAGCGCGCGCCAATCCTCGACGCAGTCGCGGACCTGATCGAGCGTGCGTTCGAGCTCGGCGACCAGCGCGCGGCGGGTCTTCGCGTCGCCGCGTTCGACTTCGACATAGACCATCGATTCGCGGCGGCCGCCGCCCTCGGTCCCGATCAATTCGAGCTTGCCCTCGGCATTGCGCGCGACGGCGATGACGGGGTGGAGGATGCGGTGGATGGCAAGATCGTGCGCGGCGAGCGCGCCGGCGATCGAATCGACCAGGAAAGGCATGTCGTCATTGACGACCGCGAGCCGCATCCGGCGGCGCTCCTCGTCGAGATAGGTCTCGAGCCGGATCTGCGCGGTGCCCGGCGGCCGGACACCCGCAGTCTCGGCGACGAACCCGGCGGCTTCCGCGCGCTCGGCCTCGTCAAAACCTTCCAACTCTCCCGGCAGCGCCCCTGCGAGCAACTGCGCCTCGAACGCCTGCGTCAGCGACGTCATCATGTTCTTCATGCGCGCGCTATGCTCCCGTGCCGTTACGACCTCAAGGCTATGTAGGCGAGAAAGTATCCGATGATACGATTCGCCGCTTCAGAATACTGCCGCGACGAGCTGGCGGAAGGCGTCTGCGCGGTGGCTCATCGCGTGCTTGGCCTCGGGATCCATCTCGCCATAGGTGACGTCGTGGCCGTGGGGCACGAACATCGGATCGTAGCCGAAGCCGCGGGCGCCGCGCGGCGGCCAGACCAGCGTGCCGTCGGCGCGGCCCTCGAACCATTCGACATGGCCATCGGGCCAGGCGAGCGCGAGCGCGCACACGAAATGCGCGTCGCGGCCGGTTTCGGGCGGGAGCGCAGCAAGCCTGTCTTCGACGCGCTGCATCGCGATGGCGAAGTCCTTGGTCTCACCGGCCCAGCGCGCCGAGAAGATCCCCGGATCGCCGTTCAGCGCCTCGACGCACAGGCCGCTATCGTCGGAAAGCGCAGGGAGGCCGGAGAGATCTGCGGCCTGGAGGGCCTTCAATTCGGCGTTGGCGACGAAGGTGGTCCCCGTTTCCTCGGGCTCGGGAAGATCGAGCTCGGCGGCCGAGACGGGCTCGATCCCATAGGGACCGAGCAGCGCCTTGATCTCGCGCACCTTGCCGGGATTGTGGCTGGCGATGACCAGCTTGCCGGGCTTCAGCTTGCGGATTGCCTGGGGCGTGTCGCCTTCACCGCTCATTGCACCGCCTTCAACTGCGCGGCGAAGATCTGGTTGCACCCGATGCGCGCAAGGCGGAGCAGGCGGAGCAGGCCCTCCTCGTCATAGGTCGCGCCTTCGGCGGTCGCCTGCGCCTCGGCGATCTTGCCATCGGCAAGCAGGACGAAATTGGCGTCGGCATCGGCGTTCGAATCCTCGTCATAATCGAGGTCGAGCACCGGATTGCCCTGATAGATGCCGCACGAGACCGCCGCGACCTGGGTGAGGATCGGGTCCTTTTCGAGCTGGCCGGACTTGAGCAGCTTGTCGGTGGCGATACGCAGCGCGACCCAGGCGCCCGAGATCGCCGCGGTGCGCGTGCCGCCATCGGCCTGGATCACGTCGCAATCGAGGGTGATCTGGCGTTCGCCGAGCAGCTTCAAGTCGGTGACGGCGCGCAGCGAGCGGCCGATCAGCCGCTGGATTTCCTGCGTGCGGCCCGATTGCTTGCCCTTGGCCGCTTCGCGCGCGCCGCGGGTGTGCGTCGCGCGGGGGAGCATGCCATATTCGGCAGTGACCCAGCCTTCGCCCTTGCCGCGCAGCCAGGGCGGAATCCGCTCTTCGATACTCGCGGTGACCAGCACGCGGGTGTCGCCAAAGCCGATCAGCACCGAACCTTCCGCATGGCGGGTGAAGTTGGGCTCGATCGTGATGCTGCGCATTTCGTCGGGGGCGCGGCCGGATGGGCGCATCTGCTTCAGTCTCCTGCAAGGTTGGAAAGGCCACCTAGACCGTGACATGCGAACGCGCCAGTGCGCGCCGATGATCCGAGGGGAGACTATGATGGATATGCGTTTGGCGATGGCAGGCGTGGCGGCATTGGCGCTGGCAGGCTGCGTGGCGCCCGAGCGGCCCGATGTCGCACGGCCGATCGAAGCCGATTTCGATCACCTATGAGACCGGCCCGTGCTTTGGGCGCTGCCCGGTCTATGCGGTGATGGTGCGTCCCGACGGCACCGGCGTGTTCGAAGGCAAGCGCTTCACCGCGGTGACCGGCGAGCGGAAGTTCACGCTGAGCAAGGCGGAGTATGACGCGTTCGCGGCGCGGCTCGAGCCCTATCGGCCTGCCACCGGCGAGGTGCGCTACGACATGGGCACGCCCAATTGCGGCAACGCGCCGACCGACATGCCGAGCGTCGAGGTGCGCTGGACCCGCGCGATCGGCGACGCTCAGAAGCTGCATTTCTATTATGGCTGCCGGCGCGACAATGCCGCGATGGCGGACGCGCTGGGCGGCGCGGCGGAGCTGCTGCCGATCGCGGCGTTGATCGGGCCGCGGCCTTAAACCTCCCTGCCTGCGGGAGAGCGAGGTAGCCGCGTAGCGGCGGAAGGGGGAGGGTGTGTGGGTGGCAACGCGCGTGTCGCCCGCGGCCCTTCTGACCCCTCAGCCGGCTTCGCTGCGCTCGCCACCCTCTCCCGCAGGCGGGAGAGGGTAGAGGTTGAGGCTGCGGCGCGGCGCGCTACATAGGAGCGATGTCCACGCCGCCGATCCATGAACTTACCGATCGCGCGCGCGACGTCTTCCGCATCGTCGTCGAATCCTATCTCGATACCGGCACGCCGGTGGGATCGCGGACGATCTCGCAGATTTCGGGGCTCAACCTGTCCCCCGCCTCGATCCGCAACGTGATGCAGGACCTCGAGGAGCTCGGGCTGCTCGCCGCGCCGCATACCAGCGCGGGGCGGATGCCGACCGATACCGGGCTGCGCCTGTTCGTCGACGGGATGATGCAGTCCAATGCCCCCTCGGCCGAGGAACGCGCCGCGATCGAGGCGCGGGCGGGCGGCAACGGGCCGGTGGAGGAAGCACTCGCCAACACCACCGCGGCGCTTTCGGGGCTGTCGGCCTGCGCCGGGCTGGTGCTGGTTCCCAAGCACGAGCCGGTGCTGCGCCAGGTCGGGTTCGTGCCGCTGAGCCAGGATCGCGCGCTGGCGGTGCTCGTCGGCGCGGACGGATCGGTCGAAAACCGGGTGATCCATCTGCCCGGCGGGATCGATCCGCACGCGCTGCAGATGGCGGCGAATTATATGAGCGCGACGCTCGCCGGGCTGACGCTGAGCGAGGCGCGGGTGCGGATCGAGCGCGACCTCAAGCAGCATCGCAGCGCGCTGGACAGCGCCGCGGCGACGCTGGTCGAGCGCGGGCTGGCGGTGTGGAGCGAGGATGGCGACCGCCGCCCGGTGCTGATCGTGCGCGGCCAGGCCAGGCTGATCGACGCGACCGCGACCGAGGATCTCGACCGCGTCCGCCAGCTGCTCGACGAGCTCGAGGGCAAGGAGGAAATCGCCCGACTGCTCGACAGCGCGCGCGACGGCGAGGCGACGCGCGTGTTCATCGGATCGGAGAACAAGCTGTTTGCGTTGTCCGGTTCGTCGGTGATCGCCAAGCCGGTCCGCGCGCTCGACGGGCGCGTCGTCGGCGTGGTGGGGGTGATCGGCCCGACTCGGTTGAACTATGCGCGGGTCGTCCCCATGGTGGATTTCACGGCGGCCACGCTGGCCCGGTTGCTCGCCTGAGGCGAGAGCCGGATCGCTCGTCTGACAAGATACGAAACAGGAAATTATGACCGAAGAACCCAACAACGAAGCCGCGAACGTCAACGAAGCGGACACGCTGCGCGAGGAAACCGCCGAGGCCGCTCCCGAGGTCGCCGAGCACGATCGCGCGGCCGAGCTGGAGAACCGGCTTGCGGAGGCGCAGGCCGCCGTCATGTATGCCCAGGCCGAGACGCAGAACGTCCGCCGCCGCGCCGAGAAGGAAGCGCAGGACGCCCGCGCCTATGCCGCGACCAGCTTTGCCCGCGACATCCTGTCGGTCGCCGACAATCTCGCCCGCGCGCTCCAGGCGATCCCGGCCGAGCTGCGGGCCGACGACAAGCTCAAGGGGCTGGTCACCGGGCTCGACGCCACCGGCCGCGAGATCGATTCGGTGTTTGCCCGCCACGGCATCTCGAAGATCGTCGCGGTGGGCGAAGCGCTCGACCCCAATCGCCACCAGGCGATGATGGAAGTGCCGAGCGCCGACGCCGCGCCGGGCACCGTCGTCCAGGAAATCCAGACCGGGTACATGATCAAGGACCGCCTGCTGCGCCCGGCGCTGGTCGGCGTGGCGAAGGCGCCGGACTGAGGCTTTCGCCCGGCGTGGCCTTGACGGCGCGCCGGGCAGCGGGAATGGCGGGCGCCGTCGAGGTTCTCCGGTGTGCGCCGGAGCTAAGACGGGAAGCCGGTGCGATGCCGGCGCTGCCCCCGCAACTGTAAGCGGCTAGCGGCGGTCGATGCGTGCCACTGGCGGAAACGCCGGGAAGGCCAGACCGCTTGCGTCGATCCGCGAGCCAGGAGACCTGCCTGCGACGCAACGACCACCGGCGGGGTGCCCGGTTCGGCCGCTTGCCCTGTCGTGCCCGGCGCTTGCCGGAGGCCGGGCGCGTGCGCCTGCCCATCCCGCCCAAGCGAGGGCGAAGATGGCAGAGTTTGACACCGGCGGCGTGGTCCGCCTGATCGACATGGTGTTTCCCGGCGACACCAATCACCACGGCACGCTGTTCGGCGGCGTAGCGCTGGCGCATATGGACAAGGTGGCGTTCCTCGCGGCGACGCGGCATGGCCGCGCACCGTTCGTCACTGCGGCATCCCAGAAGATCGACTTCGCGGCACCGGCCCGCGCGGGCGACATGGTCGAGGCGACCGGGCGGGTGGTGCGCGTCGGCACCCGCTCGGTCGACGTCGAAGTGGAGCTGGTCGCAGAGGGGCCGGTTTCGGGCGAGCGGCGCCTGTGCACGCGCGGGCAGTTCACGCTCGTCGCGGTCAAGGGCCCCGACACGCGGCTGCCCTTGCCGCCGCTGCCGGTGGAGCGCGCCGAACCGCTCCCGGATGGCGTGCTGCGCATGGCCGAAATGGTGTTTCCGCCGCAGACCAACCATTATGGCACGCTCTATGGCGGCGACGGGCTCAAGATGATGGGCAAGGCGGCGTTTATCGCGGCCTCGCGGCATGCCCGCGCGGTGATGGTGATGGCCGCATCGGACCGGATCGACTTCGCCTCGCCGATCCGATCGGGCGAGATGGTCGAGCTTGCCGCTCGGGTGCAGAGGGTCGGGCGAACCTCGCTGCGGGTGGCCGTGGAGCTATGGGCCGAAGACCTGATGAACGGCGCGCGGCGCCAGTCTGCGACGGCAATGTTCACCATGGTCGCGGTAGACCGCGACGGCAGGCCGACGCCGCTGGCTGGGTGAGCGCACTCGCCTGGGCATTCCCCCTCCCGCACGGAGCCGGGAGATGACGGCTTTTTCATTTGACCCTCGCGGCTTGCGCTCCCATTTGCTCCCCTGGACGCGCACGGCGCGCGGCCATCCCTCGAGCGTCCCGAGAAGGGTCATGTCCAGCAACGATCAAAGTCGATTGACCGTGCCGTTCGAGGCCTCGCGCTGAGCTGAGCTGCTCACTGCGCCCGGCCGCGAACGGCCCGGTCGGCAGTGAGGTTTTTATGAACGCAGCCATCCGTTTTCTAGCCGATCTGCGCCGCCTGGGCGCAGGCCGCGATCCCCATTCGCTGTTCGACGCGCGGCTGAGCGTCGGCGAACGCCTTGCCGATCGCGTCGCCGCGGTGGGCGGCTCGTGGGGCTTCATCATTGGCTTCGGGGTGTTCCTCGCCGCCTGGGCGGTGCTCAACACCGTGGTGCTGGCGCGGCACGCCTTCGATCCCTTTCCCTTCATCTTTCTCAACCTGATGCTGTCGATGCTCGCCGCGCTGCAGGCCCCGATCATCATGATGAGCCAGAACCGCCAGGCGGCGAAGGATCGGTTCGAGGCGCGGCTCGATTACGAGACCAATACCCGTGCCGAGGCGCAGATCGACCTGCTCCATGCCAAGATCGACGCACTGCATGCCGAGATCGCCCGGATGGCGCCGCAGCAAGCGGGGTGACGGGGGCGGCCGGACGCCCTATCTCGCTGGGCATGTCCGGTCGCTTCGATTCCGTCCCCAATCGCCGCGCGATCATCGATCGCCGCGCCGTGGCCGAGCGCCTCGCCGCGCTGGCGCTGTCCGACACCGCGAAGTTGCGCCAGGCAGCGACGGTGGAATTGAAGGCGGCGCTCGACAGCGGGCGCATCGAGATCGCGCGGCGGCTGGCCGAACATCCCTCGCGCGGGCTCGAAGTCGCGGCGGCGGGGGCGTTCCTCACCGACCAGCTGCTGCGGCTGCTGTGGGACTTCACGGTCGAGCGGCTGCATCCCAACCCCAATCCCAGTGCCGGCGAGCGGATGACGCTGATCGCAGTGGGCGGCTATGGCCGCGGCGAGATGGCGCCGCATTCGGACATCGACATCGGCTTCCTGACGCCATGGAAGGTCTCGCCCTGGAGCGAGCAGGTGATCGAATCGATGCTGTATGCGCTGTGGGACATGCGGCTGAAGATCGGCCATTCGTCGCGCTCGCTCGACGAGATGGTGCGCGAATCCAAGGCCGATGTGACGGTGCGCACCGCGCTGCTCGAGGCGCGCTATGTATGGGGCGACACCGAGCTGTATGACGAGGCGGCGCGGCGCTTCAAGGCCGAGGTGCAGGACGATACTGCGCGCACCTTCATCGCGCAGAAGCTCGAGGAGCGCGAGGCGCGGCACAAGCGGATGGGCGACAGCCGCTATGTCGTCGAGCCCAACGTCAAGGAGGGCAAGGGCGGGCTGCGCGACCTGCATACGCTCTTCTGGATCGGCAAATATGCCTATGGCGTGCGCGAGACCGCCGAGCTGGTGGACAAGGGGCTGCTGACCAAGCTCGAATATCGCCAGTTCCGCCGCGCCGAGAATTTCCTCTGGGCGGTGCGCTGCCATTTGCACCTGATCACCAACCGCGCCGAGGATAGGCTGACCTTCGATGTCCAGCGCGAGCTGGCCGAGCGGATGCGCTATGCCGATCGCCCCGGCATGTCGAAGGTCGAGCGCTTCATGCGCTTCTACTTCCTCCAGGCGAAGGTGGTGGGGGACCTGACCGGCGTTTTCCTCGCCCATCTGGACGAGAAGTTCGCGGCGCGCGGATCGCGCTTCGGGCTGCCGACGCTGTTCAAGAAGCCGAGAAAGTTGAAAGGCTTCGTCCTCGATCGCGGTCGCCTGGCGCTGCCCCGCGACGATTTCTTTTCGGAAGATCCGGTGCGGCTGATCGAGCTGTTCCAGCTTGCCGACCTGCACGCGCTGGAGGTTCATCCGCTGGCAATGCGGGCGGCGGCGCGCGACGCCAAGCTGGTCGACGACGTGCGCGACGATCCCCGCGCCAACGCGCTGTTTCTCGACGTGCTGACGAGCCCCCGCAACCCCGAGACGGTGCTGCGCTGGATGAACGAGGCAGGCGTGTTCGGCCGGTTCGTGCCCGATTTCGGCCGCGTCGTCGCGCAGATGCAGTTCGACATGTATCACCATTATACCGTCGACGAGCATTCGATCCGCGCGCTCGGGCTGTTGAGCCGGATCGAGCGCGGCGAGCTGAAGGAAGACCATCCCCTGGCGACGGGGATCTTCAAGCAGATCGCGTCGCGCCGGACGCTCTACGTCGCGGTGCTGCTCCACGACATCGCCAAGGGGCGCGGCGGCGATCATTCGGTGCTGGGCGCCGAGATCGCCGAGCGGCTATGTCCACGCTTCGGGCTGAGCGCGGGCGAGACCGAGATGGTGGCATGGCTGGTGCGCTGGCATCTGCTGATGTCGGCGACCGCGTTCAAGCGCGACCTTTCGGACTTCAAGACGATCCTCGATTTCGGCGCGCAGGTGCAGAGCGTCGAGCGGCTGCGCCTGCTGCTGGTGCTGACCATCGTCGACATTCGCGCAGTGGGGCCCGGCGTGTGGAACGGCTGGAAGCGCCAGCTGCTCGGCACTCTGTTCGAATTGGCCGAGGAAGTGCTGCGGCTCGGGCACAAGCAGAAGGGCCGGGGCGAGCGGATCCAGGCCAAGCAGGAGGCGCTGGCGCAGGCGCTGGGCTGGCCCGAACCGCGGATGGTGGCGCTGATCAAGCGGCTGCCCGAAAGCTATTGGATCGCCGAGCCGGGAGACGTGCTCGAGCGGAACGTGCGGACGATCGACGCCGCGGGCGACGCGCAGCTTTCGATCGAGGCGCAGGTCTATCCCGATCGCGGCGCGACGCTGGTGACGGTCTATGCCGCCGACCATCCCGGGCTGTTCTATCGGATCGCCGGCGCGATCCACGTCGCCGGTGGCAACATCATCGACGCGCGGATCCACACCACGCGCGACGGCATGGCGCTCGACAATTTCCTGATCCAGGACCCGCTGGGGCGGCCGTTCGACGAGGAGGCGCGGCTCAACCGGATCAAGACCGGGATCGCCGATGCGCTGGCCAATCGCGGCAAGCTGCAGGAGCGGCTGCGAACCAAGCCGCTTTCGCGGACGCGGGCCGAAGCATTTTCGATCGAGCCCAATGTGTTCATCGACAATGGCGCGTCGAACCGGTTCACCGTGATCGAAGTCAATGCCCGCGACCGGCCGGCTTTGCTCTGCCATCTTGCCTATGGGCTGTTCCAGTCCAAGGTGACGATCCATTCGGCGCATGTCGCGACTTATGGCGAGCGCGCGGTCGATACCTTTTACTTGACCGATCTGCTTGGGGATAAGATCACTGCTACGACGCGGCTCAAGACGATCGAACGGCGCATGCTCGAGGCTGCGGCGGGTGAGGACGTCGCCGAGGCCGCCTGAGAAGGAAACCATCATGCCGGTGATCGGAATTGGCGGACTGTTCTTTCGAGCACGCGATACCGAGGGACTCGAGGCATGGTATCGCGAGATGCTGGGCGTCGGCGACGGTTGCGGCGAGGGCGGCGAGAAGGACGGCTATTGGCATCCCGAGCCCGGTCCGGTCGAATTCAACTTCCAGACGCTCGATTGCGACTATTTCGAAGCCGAGAAGCAAGTGATGCTCAACCTGCGCGTCCGCGACATGGACAGCGTGCTCGAACAGCTCAATGCGAAGGGCGTGGAGGTCATCGTCAAGGAAGAATGGGATTCGCAGGGGCTTGGAAGGTTCGCGCGGATCCATGATCCCGAGGGAAACCCGATCGAGCTTTGGGAACCGGCCGAGCCGACGGACTAGACCGCGCGGCGAAGCGCTGGCCGCGAAGGGTCAGCGCTTTTGCCACACCCGGACATAATCGACGTCCATCCGGGCCGGGAAGGCTGCGTCGTCGATACCCTTCTGGCCGCCCCAGCCGCCGATCGCGACGTTAAGAATCAGATATTGCGGCTTGGCAAAGGGCCAGGTGGCAGGATTGCCCTTATGGTCGTTGTCGAAGCGCAGATAGGCATGGCCGTCGGCGCCGATCAGCATCCGGTCGGGGTTCCAGTCGAGCTGATAGGTGTGGAAGGCAGTGCAGGCGTCGGCGAGCATCGTGTCGGCGCCCTTCTGGGTGCCGATCGCGTGGTTGTACGCCTTGGTGTGGATCGTGCCGTGGACGCGGCCCTGGTCCCAGCCGACATGCTCCATGATGTCGATCTCGCCGAGCGCGGGCCAGCCGGTGCTGCCGTCGCTGCCGAGCATCCAGATCGCCGGCCAGACGCCGCGGCCGCAGGCGAGCCTGGCGCGAACCTCGACAAAGCCATAGGTCCAGTCGGCCAGCCCCTGGGTGACCAGCTTGCCCGAGCTATAGGCCTGGCCGCCATAATCGGCGCGGTCGGCCAGCCGCTCCTTGCGCGCCTCGATGATGAGCTTGCCGTCTTCGATCCGCACATTCTCGCGCCGGTCGGCGGCGTAATATTGCAGCTCGTTATTGTACCAGCCTTGCTTGTTGCGGCTGGTGTCATAGGCCCATCTGGCGGGATCGGGCGCGCCGGGGCGATCGAACTCGTCTGACCAGACCTTGGCATAGCCCTGAGGCACCGCCAGCGACTCGTCGGTCGCGGCGGTGGTCGAGGAAGCGGCGGTGGTCTGCTGCTGCGCTGTCAGCGGCGCGGCGGAGAGAGCGGCGAGGGCCGCGAACAGCCCTCGCCCCAGGCTCACTTGGGCGACAGCACCATCAGCATCTGGCGGCCTTCCATGCGCGGGTAGGATTCTACCTTCGCATCCTCGGCGCAATCCTCCTGGACGCGCTTGAGCAGGTTCATGCCGAGCTGGCCGTGCGAAAGCTCGCGGCCGCGGAAGCGCAGAGTGATCTTCACCTTGTCGCCCTCGCCGATGAACTTGTGGACCGCCTTCATCTTGGTTTCGTAGTCATGGTCGTCGATGTTCGGACGCATCTTGATCTCCTTGATCTCCTGCGTCTTCTGCGACTTGCGTGCGAGGTTTGCCTTCTTCTGCGCCTCGTACTTGAACTTGCCGACATCGAGGAACTTGGCGACGGGCGGATCGGCGTTGGGCGACACTTCGACGAGGTCGAGCCCATGTTCACGCGCCTGCTCCATCGCCTCGCGCGTGTACATCACGCCGAGATTCTCGCCTTCATGGTCGATGACGCGGACCTTGGGCGATTGAATGAATTCGTTGAACCGCGGACCATTCATCGGCGGTGGCGCCAGTGGGCGCCGGGTCATGGGAGGACGTATAAGAATTGCTCCTGTGGTGATTCTAAACAGCGGATATAGTCTTTAGCGGGAAGATTTGGAAGCGGGGTCGGTTCCGCGCGATACGAATTACCCCGATTACGTGCCGTTTTTGCATCATTCTGAAGCTCGCCCAAGTTGCCCCGGACGTGTCCGGGGTTCCCGAGGGTCGAACTAGCGCAGGTCGGGCGGAGTCGCCTCTTCCACCAGCTTCGCTACCACCTCGTCGAGGGTCAGCATCTGCTGGCCCTGGCTGCCCAGCACGCGCAGCGCCACGGTGCCCTCCTCGGCCTCGCGCTTGCCGACCACCAGCAGGTGGGGGACCTTGGCCACCGAATGCTCGCGGACCTTGTAGTTGATCTTCTCGTTGCGCAGGTCGGTTTCGACGCGGATGCCCGCGGCACGAAGCCTGTCAGCGGCTTGCCGGGCATAGTCGTCGGCATCCGACACGATCGTCGCGACGACCGCCTGGGTCGGCGCCAGCCATGTCGGCAACCTGCCGGCGAAATGCTCGATCAGGATGCCGATGAAGCGCTCATACGATCCGAAGATCGCGCGATGGAGCATCACCGGGCGATGGCGCTCGCCATCCTCGCCGACATAGGACGCATCGAGCCGCTCGGGCAGCACCCGGTCGGACTGGATCGTGCCGACCTGCCAGGTGCGGCCGATCGCGTCGGTCAGATGCCATTCGAGCTTGGGGGCATAGAAGGCGCCTTCGCCGGGCAGCTCTTCCCAGCCATATTCCTCGGTGGCGAGCCCGGCGCGGACCACTGCGTCGCGCAGCTCGGCCTCGGCCTTGTCCCACATCTCTTCGGTGCCGAAGCGCTTTTCGGGGCGCAGCGCGAGTTTGATCGAATAGGTGAAGCCGAAGTCGCGATAGATGCGGTCGGCAAGGCGGCAGAATGCCTGGACCTCCTCGACGATCTGATCCTCGCGGCAGAAGATATGCGCGTCGTCCTGGGTGAACTGGCGGACGCGCATCAGCCCGTGCAGCGCGCCGTGCGGCTCGTTGCGGTGGCAGCAGCCGTTTTCATACAGGCGCAGCGGCAGGTCGCGGTACGATTTGATTCCCTGGCGGAAGATCAGCACGTGCGCCGGGCAGTTCATCGGCTTGAGCGCCATCCACTGCGCATCGTCCGAGACGATCGGGCCCTCGTCGTCGACGTTGGGCACTTCGTCGGGGATGACGAACATGTTCTCGCGATACTTGCCCCAATGGCCGGACTGCTCCCATTGGCGCGCATCCATCACCTGGGGCGTCTTGACTTCCTGATAGCCGGCATCGTCGATCGCGCGGCGCATATAGGCCTCGAGCTGGCGCCAGATGGTGAAGCCGTGCGGGTGCCAGAACACCGAGCCATGCGCTTCGGCCTGGAGGTGGAACAGGTCCATCTCCGCGCCAAGCTTGCGGTGGTCGCGCTTGGCGGCTTCCTCGAGCCGGTGGAGATGCTCGTCGAGCTGCTTCTTGTTGAGCCAGCCGGTGCCGTAGATGCGCGAAAGCATCGCGTTCTTCTGGTCGCCGCGCCAATAGGCGCCCGAGACGCGCGTCAGCTTGAAGGCATTGGGATCGACCTTGCCGGTGGAGGCCAGATGCGGCCCGCGGCACATGTCGAGCCACGCATCCTCGCCCTTGCCGGCGCGATACACGGTCAGTTCCTCGCCCTCGGGCAGTTCGGCAGCCCATTCGGCCTTGAAGGTCTCGCCCTGCGCGCGCCAGCGCTCGATCAGCTGCTGGCGCGACCAGACTTCGCGGACCAGCGGCTCGTTGGCGGCGATGATCCTGCGCATTTCGGCTTCGATCGCGGGCAGATCCTCTTCGGTGAAGGGACGCTCGGGCGCGAAGTCGTAATAGAAGCCGTCATCGGTCGATGGGCCGAAGGTGATCTGGGTGCGCGGGAACAGCTTCTGCACCGCCTCGGCGAGGATGTGCGCATAGTCGTGGCGCGCGAGCTCGAGCGCATCCTTCTCGTCCTTCGACGTGACCAATGCGAGCTGCGAATCGCCTTCGAACGGGCGGCCGATGTCGCGCAGTTCGCCGTCGACGCGCGCAGCGATGGCGGCCTTGGCGAGCCCCGGACCGATCGCGGCGGCGATGTCCGCCGGGGTAGTCCCCGGGGCTACCTCGCGGACGGAACCGTCGGGCAGCGTAATGCGGAACATCTCGGACACGGGTGGGACTTTCTCAGGTAGATGGAGCGCGGGGCTTATGCCTTCGCGCAGCCGATATAGGCAAGCGGAGTCGATTTCGCAGGGTTAAAGTCGCCTGGCGAGGTCAGCGCACCGGGCGAAGCCGCACGAGCAGCAACCGCCAGAAGAAGATCGTGATCAGCGCAGGCTGCGCGAAGGCCGGCCAGAACAGCGCGACGACGAAACCGGTGGAGGCGCCCAGAAAGGTCCCGATTCCGCGCTGGCGGATATTGTGGCGGATCGCCGGCGCGACATCCTCGCCGACGACCGGCGGCGCGGTGACGAGGCGCTGGACGCGGATGTTGCACAGCGCTGCGAAAGCCAGCCAGCCGCAATAGAGCGCCACCGGCACCCGATGACCATAATATTCGGACGAGAAGGCGGTGAAGAAGGGGAGCGCCGCGATCGTGAACAGCATCATCAGATTGGCGAAGAGCAGCCGCGGGTCCCAATGCCGCGCGCAGTTGAACGCGCGGTGGTGCCCCGCCCAGAACGCGCCGATAACGTAGAAGGAGATGAGGAAGCTGATGAAGTGCGGCGTCAGATCGGCCAGCGCCTGGAGAAAGGCGTGATCGGTCAGTGGCCCGCTGACATGCGGCACATGGACTTCGATGATCAGCAGCGTGATCGCGATTGCGAATACCGCGTCGGAAAAGAACACCAGTCGCTCGAGCGCGTGCTCGGGCCCGTGAAACTGGATTTGCCGCTTGCCTGCCATCTGCCCCCCGGATTGGATGTCCGGAGGGCTTTTAGCAAAGGATCAGCCGTCCGTCTTGGTCGGCTTGGGCTTGGCCGGCGCCTTGGGGGTGGCGCGGCGCGTGGCGCGGGGCTTGGCGGCGGTGTCGCCGGATTTGGTCGCAGCAGGCGCGGCGGGCTTGGCGGCCGGTTTGGCCGTGCGGCGCGCGGCGGAGGACTTGGTGCCCGTCGCATCACCCGCCGGCTTGGCGGCGCGGCGCCTCGGCGGCGGCGCGGCGGTCACGGCTTCCGCTGCAGGGGCAGCGGCCGCGGCAGGCTTGCGGGTGCGCTTGACCACGGGCTTGGCGATCGCGGCGACGACGTCGGCAGCGGCGTGGGCGACCTGATCGACGGTGTCCTCAGCCTTTTTGGCGACGTCTTCGGCGCTTTTCTGCGCCTTGGGCTCGTTGCGAAGGCGGGCGGCGAGGGCGACCAATCCGGCGGCGAGCAGATCCGCCACCACAGGATGCTGGGAAAGATCGGTCAGCTTGCTGCGGATGCCCTTGGGGAGCTTCACGCCTGCGATCGTCTTGGGAATGAACGAAGTTTTCGCTTCGCTCTTGGACTCGCCACTCGGTTTCTTCTTCTTGCCGGCCATGCATCATCTCCGCGCTTCGTGACGGCAGTGTCACGGACGAGCGCCACCTGAGTCAACGCCGTATCGCGCGGAGAGTGCCGTGCCCCGTATCAGTGCAGCGTATCGCGTTCGAAAACGATCTCGAAGACGGGATAGTCCTCGTCATCGTCCTCGTCATATTCGCTTTCGGCGATCGTGCCGCCGGCGGTTTCGGAGGGAGTGGTCGCCGGACCTTCAGCGGGGTCGGCATCGCAAACGAAGTCCGACTTTCGGCGAGCGGGCTCGGCCATCCTATCCTCCATCATACCCACTCCAGAGGACGAACGGTGGACGGCGGCGGTCGTTCCGCCCGAGCATCCTTATTGCGACGTCATGCCGCCAGTGCGCGGTGGTGCCCATCGACGAGATGCTGGAGCCAGGCGTGGAGATACGCGCTGTTCGCCGCCCAGGTGAACGGCTCGGCGACGGCGCGGACCGAGGCGCGATCGGGGGCAGCAGCCAGCGTCGCGGCGATCGCTTCGGCAAAGGCTTCGGGCGACCGTTCGGCGATGCGGCCGCCGGGGCTGTCGCCGGACAGCACCTGGCGCGCGCCGCCGACATCGGGGATCACGATCGGGGTGCCGCTGGCGATCGCCTCGAGCCAGGCATTGGCAAGGCCTTCGCGCTCGGAAGCAAGCGCCATGACATCCGCCGCGGCAAGAATGCGGGCGAGCTCGGCATGCGGTATCGCGCCGAGCAGCCGGACGCGATCGGCGATGCCGCGCTGGGCGATGTGGCGGGCGAGCTGCGCGCGGTGGGGGCCTTCGCCGGCGATCCACAATTGCGCGCCGGGGAGCGACGCGACCGCGTCGAGGACGATCTCGTGCCCCTTGAGCGGGATCAGCGCGCCGATCGAGAGGATGAGCGGGCCGGCAATGCCGAGCTCGGCCTTGGCCTCGGCGCGATCGCGTAGCGCGAAGCGCGTGAGATCTACGCCGGTGACGATGGTCCGGATGCGCTCGGCCGGCATGCCCAGCGCCACCATGTCCCCGGCCATCGCATCGGAAACGGCGACGAGCCCGTCGGCGGCGCGGCCGGCGTTGCGGATCTGCGCGGCGGTGCCGGGGCGGTACGCCCAGCGGTGGATGTCCGATCCGCGCGCCTTGATCGACACCGGCACGCCGAAGCGGCGGCCGAGCTCGACTGCGGCGACGCCATCAGGGAAGAAGAATTCGGCGGCGATGACGTCGAAGGCAAAGTCGCGGCGGATATCGGCGAGGAGCGGAGTCAGCGCGCGCACGATCGCGGCGGCGTGGAAGCGGCCACCGGTCGCCGGCAGGTTGAGGAAGCGCGGGCGATCGACGCGCAGGCCGTTCCACTGCTCATGCGCGGGAAGCGCGGCGAGCCGGCGGTAGCGCGGCAGCAAGGCGAGCGGCGCCGGGGGCAGGCCCAGCGGCGCGACGACGCGCACGGCGACATCCGCACGCGCGGCGAGCGCCTTGGTCTGGCGCTCGACGAAAATCCCGAAATGGGGTCGCGACGCATCCGGAAAGAGCGTCGACAAAACGAGTATGCGGAGCATGGGTCAACCTCTAGCAGATAGAGGTTAACTCCATGCTCCGCGCGCAATCGTTAGCGGCAGCGGCGGCCGTTGTTGCTGCCGCTCCGCTCGATCTCGCGGCCGGCGAGAGCCCCGGCAACCGCGCCGAGCACGGTGCCGCCGGTGCGGTCGCCGCGGGTGTCGATCGTGCGGCCGACCAGGGCGCCGCCGACTGCGCCGACCACGAGGCCGGTGGTGCCGTCCGACTTGCGGCAATAGCGGCGGCCGTCGCGGCCGCGCCACTCGCGATACTGGTAGCGCTTGCCATGGCGCTGATAGCTGGGTGCGCCGGCATAAGCCGACTTGGCCTCGGCCTTGGCGGCCGGAAGAACGGCGGCGGCAGGAAGCGCCAGCGACACGGCGCCGAGCGCCATCAGAAGGTTACGCATATCTTTAACTCCCCTTATGGGTTTCCGATTGAAGCTGGACACTCAACGAGCCTTGCCTAGGCCCGGTTGCATGAACCCAAAACTACACGCCGGTCAGCGGAGCGAAAGCTAATGGATGACGCACGGGAAATCATCGCCAAGCTCGGCCTCGCACCGCATCCCGAAGGCGGCTGGTATCGGGAAACCTGGCGCGCGCCCTCTGGTTCCAAGGAGCGCTCGGCGGGCACTGCAATCCAGTTCCTGCTCGAGGCGGGGCAGCGCTCGCACTGGCACCGTGTCGATGCCGACGAGCTGTGGCTATGGCATGCCGGCGATCCGCTCGACCTGCTGATCGAGGGCGAGCAGGGGATCGCGCAGATCCGGCTTGGCGGCGACGTGCTCCGCGGCGACGTGCCCCAGGCGCGCGTGCCGGCGGGCCGCTGGCAATCGACCGAGGCGCGCGCCGGCTGGGGGCTCGTCAGCTGCGTGGTGGTCCCCGGCTTCGATTTCGCCGGATTCGAGCTCGCCCCGCCCGGCTGGAGCCCCGCGAAGGGCTGACCCGGACTTGTCCCCAGTATCCACGTTATCCACAGCACGGCGGCCGATTTTGCCCTTTGCGCAACTCGCGATCGGTGACAGCATCAGGCTTGTAAGAAGGCGGTGAGGCGGCGGGAAACCAACGCGAAACCAAGGACTTACACCGGATCTAGCGGTTGCTGTTGCCTTCGGGAACCACGCCGTGCGAACCGGGGATGCGAAAGCTCCGAACCGTGCCGAAAGCCGAGCGAAGCGCAAGCCGAGCGACGCTATCGACGCAGGGCGGAGAGGGGATCGACGCCGAGACGGGGTGCGCAAGCATCGGGTCTGGCAAGTTCCCCGGCCGGGGACGAATCGCAGTTCCGCGCAAGCGGCGCAACGACGGAGGAACCGGCCCGATGATGGGATGCTCTCGATGCTGCGCAAGCGGCTTCGCAAAGCGGTTCGATCGGGACTCTTGCGCATCCAGCAAGGCTTGGCAGCGCGTCCTTCGGGATGCTTGCCAAGCGGGCTATCGGAGCCGAAGTGGCGGCGGGTCTTCGGACGAGCCGGCCCTTCTTGCCGAGATGGCTGACGCAATGCCCGCATGCCCTTGCCGGCGCGGGCGGCGCTGCCGCCGAAACCAGGTCGAAGGTCCTCCCGGACCCACGGCCGCAGTCCGGCGACATGGGGACTGGCAGCGATGCCGGTCCCCTTTTGCGTTCTCGGCGCGCCGACCCGAGGCTCTCAACCTCGGATTGATTCTGCCCGGCTTGCCCGCCTCAGCTCCGCGCAGCGCGGTATCGAAGGCACCCACGTCGCGCCGGCCGCGAGAGTGATATTTGGTTCGTCGAATGAATATTGGCAAACCAAATAGGCGCTTAACGAAATTAGCGAAGTTCGAATTCCAGGCCGATTTCGGCCTTGAGCAGCTTCGAGACCGGGCAATTGGCCTCGGCCCCGCGCGCGAGCTTTTCAAATTGTTCGGGTGAAATGCCGGGGACTTCGGCGACCAGCTTGAGGTCCGAGCGGGTGATCGCGAAGCCGCCATCGCCATCGGGATCGAGCTTGACCGCGGCTGTGGTCTCGAGGCTGCCGTCGGTGAAGCCGGCCCGGGCGAGTGCGAAGCTGAGCGCCATGGTGAAACAGCCGGCATGCGCAGCGGCGACCAGCTCCTCTGGATTGGTGCCCTTTTCGTCGCCGAAGCGAGTGTTGAAGCTGTAGGGCGTGGCGTCGAGCACGCCCGACTGGGTGTCGAGCTGGCCCTTGCCTTCCTTGCCGAAGCCTTGATAGCGGGCAGTGGCGGTACGTGACGTCATGGCGGACTCCCTTCTGGCTGAGGCCCCCATCTAGGATGGAGCGACCCCAGCCAAAAGAGGCCCATTCGGGTTAGCGGCAGCGCACGTCGCGATTGTTCTGGTTGTTGCGGTCGACCGACGAGCCGACAGCGGCACCCGCAGCGGCGCCGAGCAGCGTGCCGAGCGTCTCGGACCCGCCGGGCGCGATGATGTTGCCCAGCACGCCGCCGGCGATCCCGCCGACGATCAGCCCCGTGGTGCCGTCCGAGCGGCGGCAATAATAGCGACCGTCATTGCCGCGATAGACGCGGTCGTTGCGCGAGATGCGGCGTTCCCGATAGCGTTGATCGTCGCGATAATAGCGCCCTGCATCGTAGCCGCCGTACGACGGATCCGGACGGTTCCAGTCATAGCTGCGATAGCCCGCCGAATTGGGCCCCGCACCATAATCGGTGCAGCCGGTCAGCGCTGCCGCCGCCGCGAGTGCGGCCAAAGTGATCTTGTGCATTTTCTCTCTCCCAAGCGTCCCCACCAGACAATGTCCGGCGGGCGCAATGGTTGCGGATCAGTCCTTGAGCGAAGCCGGCACGGTGCCGCCATTCTTCTCGAGCGCCTGCATCACGGCCTTGTGCAGCCAGATGTTCATCTCCGCCGAGCCATCCTTGGCGCCCGTATAGCCAAGCTCGGTCGCCAGCTCCTTGCGGTTGTCCAGGCTGGAATCGAGATCGAGCAGCTTCATCAGATCGACGATCGAGCTGCGCCAGTTGAGGTCGGGATCGCCCTTTTGCGCTGCGATGGCGACGAGCACTGCCTCGACGTCCACCGGCTGGGCCGGGGCCGGGGCGACCGCGACCGCGGCCGGAGCAGCCTGTGCGGGTGCCGCCGGCGCGGGAGCGGCAGGCGCAGCGGGCGCGGATGCCTGCGCCTTGGGATGGCCGAAGATGGCGTCGCGGATCTTGCCGAAAATGCTCATCGATGGCTCCTTATGATTGTGCTGCGTTGAGCCGTTCGGGCTCCTGGGCCTGGCCGCAGACCAGCGTAGGCGCCTGGCCGCCGGCAAGGGCGGGGCGGAACTGGTCGCGCTCGCTGGCGGGAACCGCCGCCGTGGGATCGGGACGGAAATCGACCGGCGCGCGCTCCGAGCCATCGGGATGCGCATCGGTATAGAGATCGGTCGGGACATGCTCGCCATCGCGCGGCATGCGACGGATCAGCTGGTAGAGGCCGTAGGCGCCCGCTGCTAGGACGCTGACCGCGGCGCCGATCGACACGGCGCCAAACGCGGAGCCGCGGCTGCGCGTCTTGGCCGGGGCCGCCTTGGCGCGGCGCGGCGCGCGCGGCTTTGCCGTGGTCGCTGCCTTGGTGCCGGCGGCGCGCTTGGTGCGCGGTTTGGAATCAGTGCGGGTTGCCATATTGACCTTCCGATATGTGGGGTTCGGCAGGTTCAACGGGCGGTGATGCGGCGTGTTCCGGCGCGACGCACGATGCAGCCTGTGGCAGCGCCGGGCGTTGAGCGGCGATGCGCGTGTTTCTCGACTTCGAAGCATCCTCGCTCGCCAAGCGCAGCTATCCGGTCGAAGTCGCCTGGGTCTTCGAGGATGGACGTGGCGACGCGCATCTCATCCGCCCGGCGCCGGGCTGGGACGATTGGGATGCCGAGGCCGAGGCAATCCATCGCATCCCCCGCGCGACACTCACCGCCGAAGGCGTGCCGCACGACGCTGTGGCCGCGCAGATGGTGGCGGACCTTGCCGGTCACGATCTTCTGGCGAGCGCGCCTTCGTGGGACGGCAAATGGCTGAGCGTGCTGCTGCGCGCGGCCGGGCTGCCGCGGCACAGCCTGCGGCTGCGCGGCAGCGACGCTGCGATGGCCGAAGCCGCAGCGGCAATTTTGGGCGAGGTTGCAGCGCGCGACGCGCTGGTGGCGGATATCCTTGCCCGAACCGAGTTGAGGGACGGGTGCCGGCCCATCGCGCGCTGGCCGATGCCGAGGCCGAACGCCAGCGCTGGTTCGCCGTGATGGCGGAAACGCGCCGCGTTGCGGTTTCGCGCGGCTGAATGCTAGGCACGGCGCACCCTGAAGGAGCGTTGCCCGTGACTGAAGCCATCGCCCATATCGGCCAGGACCGCTATTCGACGAAGATCGATATCGGCACGCGCAGCCTGATGGCCGACGAGCCGCCGTCGCGCGGCGGGGGCGACACCGGCCCCGCGCCTTATGAGCTGCTGCTCGCCAGCCTGGGCGCGTGCACCGCGATCACGCTGCGCATGTATGCCGATCGCAAGCAATGGCCGCTCGCTTCGCTCGACGTGCAATTGCGGCTCCACGGGCAGGGCGAGACGCTGCGGATCGAACGCGTCCTTGCGCCTACGGGCCTCGAACCCGAGCAGAATGCCCGGCTGGCCGAGATCGCCGAGCGCACCCCGGTGACGCTGACCCTCAAGCACGGCGTGCCAATCGATACCAAGCTGGTCTGATCGGGAAATATTTTCGGACCCACATCTGGCCCCATTTGTCGTAGAAGATCGACTCATGAACGCAATCACCCCCGCTGCCGATGACCCCGCCACGCTGCTGGTCGTCGATGACGATCGCGATATCCGCCTGCTTCTCGCCAATAGCCTCGGCGCGCGCGGCTATCGGGTGGAGACGGCCTCCAACACGCGAGACATGGACGATATTCTCGCCAAGACGCCGGTCGATCTGGTGATCCTCGACGTGATGATGCCCGGCGAGGACGGGCTTTCGGCATGCCGAAGGATTGCCCGCCAGGACGGTCCCGAAGTCATCTTCCTCAGCGCGCTGGGCGACGAGCAGGACCGGATCCTCGGCCTCGAAGTCGGCGCGGGCCATTATCTGCCCAAGCCTTGCAGCCCGCGTGAAATCCTGGCGACGGTGCGCGCGGCGCTGCGCAAGCGCGGCGCGATGCCGGCAGCCGAGGGCGACGTCTACACGTTCGAAGGCTGGCGGATCGACCTGGGCAGCCACGAGCTGTTCGATCCCGATGGCGTGCTGGTCGGCCTGACCGACGGCGAGTTCGCGGTGCTGCGCGTGTTCATCGAGCGGCCGCGCCGCGTGCTCACCCGCGAAGCACTGCTCGCCGCGGCGCGGGGGCCCGATTCGGATGCCTATGACCGCGCGATCGACGTCCAGGTCAGCCGGCTGCGGCGCAAGCTGCGTTCGGGCGGCGACGAGATCATCCGCACCGTGCGCAACGAGGGCTATCTGTTCGTGCCGCGAGTCCAGCGCGCGTGACCTTTACCAGGGGCGCGGCAAGATCGCCGCTGTTCCTGCGCGTTCTCACGCTCATGCTGTTGTGCGTGGGCGTGGTCCAGCTGATGAACGTGGTGATGCTCGTCGCGGTGCAGACCCCGTCGCAGAAGGTCTATACGGTCGGCGAAATTGTCGATTCCATGACCACCGGCCGCGACCATGAAGGCGACTTCTCGGTATCGCAGGTCGCCGAAATCCAGCGTAGCCGTTGGAACCCGCGCGGCGAGCGCATCCAGCTCGCGCTCGCGACCGCGCTGGGCGTGCCCATCGAGCGCGTGGAGATTCGCTTCCCGCGCCCGTTCCTTTCCCGCGAACAAATCTATGACCGCGCCGGCATTCCCCATCCGGCGGCACCACCGACGGCTGCGATGGCACGCGGCGTCGCCGTGATCGGTAGCTTTTCGGCCGCGCTCAAGCGGCCCGATGGCAGCTGGGTGCGCGTCGAGCCGGCGCGTGGCTTCGAGCCGTGGCGGTGGTTCGTTCTGGTATGGCTGGTCTTGTCGGCGATCGCGGTCGGGCCGTTCGCCTGGGCGCTTGCGCACCGGCTGGCCAAGCCGATCGGGGCCTTTGCCGAAGCCGCCGAACGGCTGGGGCGCGATCCGCGCGCGGCGCCGCTGGCGCTCGGCGGCCCCCCCGAGATCGCCGAGGCGGCGGCGGCGTTCAACCAGATGCAGGCGCGGCTCAATCGCTATGTCGACGATCGCACGCTGGTGATCGGGGCGCTGGCGCACGATCTACGCACCCCCCTGATGCGGCTGGGGTTGCGGCTGGAGGACGCCCCGGAGGGCGTGCGTGCCGCTTGCGAGAGCGATATTCGCGACATGCAGGCGATGATCTCGGCGACGCTCGCTTATGTGCGCGACACTGGCCAGCCGGCGCAACGCCGTCCGCTCGATCTGCGCTCGCTCGCCGAGACGATCACCGACGATCTGAGCGACCGCGGCGAGGCGGTGTCGCTGACGCCGGGCGACCCGGTGGTGGTCGACGGCAATTCAGCGGCGCTCAAGTCGATGCTCTCCAACCTGGTCAGCAACGCGGTCAAATATGCCGGCGGGGCCGAGGTCTCGCTCGCGCTGGCAGAGGGGCAGGCGACGCTGGAGGTGCGGGATCATGGGCCTGGGATACCACCGGGCGATCTCGACCATGTCTTCGAGCCCTTTTTCCGCGGCGAACGTTCGCGCAATCGGGATACCGGCGGGATCGGGCTGGGGCTGGCGAGCGCGCGCGCCGTGGCGCGGGCGCATGGCGGCGACATAACATTGGCCAACGCGGTCGATGGGGGACTGAGGGCGCGCGTTACGCTGCCGGTTTAGGAGATGAGAATGAAGCTCGAACTATCGCGCCGGGCGTGCCTGGCCGGACTGGCGGCGCTGCCGATCGCGACCTCGGCGCGCGCGGAGAAAGTGGGATCGATCCAGCGCTTCGATCCCGAACTGGACACCATCGTCGATGTCGACACGCCGATCGACGTGATCGCGATCGGCATCCAATGGGCCGAAGGCCCCGTCTGGGTGAAGCAGGGCAGCTATCTGCTCTTTTCCGATCCGCCCGCGAACACCGCGTTCCGCTGGAAGGAAGGCGAGGGCAAGAGCGTTTTCCGCAAGCCTTCCGGGCTGGTCGGGCCGATTCCGGCGGGGGTGCGCGAGGCGGGATCGAACGGCATGGCGCTGGACGGAAAGGGCCGGCTGGTGATCGCCGACAGCGGCACCCGCGCGATCACGCGCGTCGACCTGGCCACGGGCAAGCGGACGATCCTTGCCGATCGCTACAAGGGCAAGCGGTTCAACAGCTGCAACGACGTCGTCATCGCGCGATCGGGTGCGATCTATTTCACCGATCCGCCCTATGGGCTGACCGAGGGCGACAATTCGCCGCTCAAGGAACTGCCCTATAACGGCGTCTATCGGCTCGACACCGATGGCAAGGTCACGCTGCTCGACTCGAGCCTGAGCCGGCCCAACGGCATCGGCCTCTCGCCCGACGAGCGCACGATGTATGTCAGCATGTCCGACGAGGCCCGGCCGCAGATCCTCGCCTATCCGCTCGGCGCGGACGGCTTGCCGGGCGGCGCGCGCGTGCTTCGCGACTTCAGCAGCGAGCTCGCGGCGAAGCTACCCGGCCTGCCCGATGGGATGAAGGTCGGCGCGAGCGGTCACCTGTTCGCCAGCGGTCCCGGTGGCATCCACATCCTCGCGCCCGATGGCCGCAAGCTGGGCACGATCGTCACCGGCGAGGCCGCGGCGAACTGCGTGTTCGGCGAGGATGGCAAGACGCTGTTCGTCACGTCGAGCGATATGGTCGTTCGGCTCCGGCTCAAGATCTCGGGCTGGTGACGGTCGCGGTTGTGGCCCGCGCGCACCGACCCTAGATCGGGGGCATGGCCGAGCCCGAGGCAATTCCTGCCGCGACCGTGATCGTGATGCGCGATGTCGTCGGCGGCGCGCCCGAGTTGCTCATGGTCGAGCGGGCCCGCGCGATGGCGTTTGCGGGCGGAGCGCTGGTGTTTCCGGGCGGGCGCGTCGATCCGGGCGACCATGTGCTCGCGGCGCGGCTGGGCGGTGAGGCCGAGGAGACCGCTTCGCGCATCGCCGCGATACGCGAGACGCTGGAAGAAGCGGGCGTCGCCGTCGGGCTGAAGATCGCGGCCGACGCGATTCCCGGCGTTCGCCGCGCGGTCTATGCCGGCACTCCGTTCGGTGCGCTGCTCGACGGCGCGGATGCGCGGCTCGTGCTCGATGCGTTGATCCCGTTCGCTCGCTGGCTTCCCGCGGGCGTGCACCACAAGGTTTTCGACACGCGTTTCTATCTCGCCCGGGCGCCCGAGGACGCGGCGCCGCTGGTCGATGGCAACGAGAATGTCCGTGTGTTCTGGGCCAGCGCTGCCGACGTGCTGGCCATGGCCGATCGCGGCGAGGCAATGATCATCTTCCCCACCCGGCGCAATCTCGAACGGCTGGCGCGGTTCGGAAGCTTCGACGCGGCAGTGGCCGATGCCGCGGCGCATCCGGTGAGCACCGTCACGCCGTGGATCGAAATGCGCAACGGCGCCGAGCATCTCTGCATTCCCGACGATCTCGGCTATCCCGTGACCGCCGAGCGGCTCGACCGCGCGATCCGGGCATGACCTGGGTACGCCGCGGCTTGCGCGTCGCGATCTGGCTGCTGGTGGTGATCGGTATCGGCTTCGGCCTCTATGCGATGCTGCGCAACCGGCCGCAGGACCTGCCCTGGACCAAGCTCGATCTCGGCGAGCCAGTGGGGGTATTCACCGGGCGCAAGCTGGTGGGCCTGCACGACAATTTCGCCGCGTGCCGCGTGCTGCTGCGCCAGGCGGGGGTGCGCTACACGATGCTGCCGCCGGTGAAGCGCGGCGAGACTTGCGGCTATGCAGACAGCGTGCGGTTCGAGCGCGGGGGATCGCAGGCGATCGATTACGACCCGCGCAGCGTCGGCGTGTCGTGTCCGGTCGCCGCGGGGCTGGCGATGTGGGAGTGGAACGTGCTCCAGCCCGCCGCGGCGAAGCATTTCGGCGCGCGGGTGCAGACGATCGAGCATTACGGATCCTATTCGTGCCGCCGGATCTATGGCCGCAGCGCCGGCGACTGGAGCGAGCATGCCAGCGCCAATGCGCTCGATGTCGCGGCCTTCCGGCTTTCCGACGGTACGCGGATCAGCGTGTTGAAGGACTGGAATGGGGGCGGGGAGAAGGCGGCCTTCCTCCACGAGGTGCGCACCGGCGGATGCAAGCTGTTCGCGACGGTGCTGTCGCCCGACTATAACGCGGCGCATCGCGACCATCTGCACCTCGATCAGGCGTCGCGCGGCGAGATGGGGTGGCGGGCCTGCCGCTGAGTCTGCCCCAGGGGAGGTGAAATCTAATTTCCAGGCATCAAGGCCAAGCGAATGGGGCAACGACGATCGAGTTGTGTGTCGATGTATTCGCATGCCGACGCGATCGCGCGGCTGGTCCTGGATGCAGCAGGGCGACGATCGGCACGGATGCCGATCGTCGGGAGCAGAGTCAGATCAGTTGGGCAGCGCCGCGATGTCGACCTTTTCGACCCATTGCGGGAAGAAGGCCGGCTGACGGTTCGACCAGCCCGAGGCCGTAGCTGCGGCTTCGCTGATCGACTGGAGCAGCTTGCGGCGCAGATCGGGATGAAGGTGCGGAAGCGCCGCCGCCGAGCAGAAGGCCGCCGGGAGCCAGGGGCGCACTTCGGCGCCGATCAACCGCTCATAGAGAAAGCGATAGGCCGAGAATGTGGTGAGCCGGCCCTGGCCGAGATCGAACGCCGTGACGGTGATCAGCGGCGCCATGAACGGCTCGATGCCATCGAGATCGGCATCGTCGGGCAGCAGCGCGCGAACTTCCTCGAGGCGATCGTACATGCGGGACTGGGCGCGGATGCTGGCGGCCTCGACGACATCGCGCGACCAGCGCTCCAGCGCGTCCTGGCGCTCGAGCCCGATATCGAGCGCGCGGCGCACATAACGCTGCGTCGCTGCGCCGAACCCTGCGAATTCCTTCATTTCGGCCAGCGTCATCGCGCCTTCAGCCGGTTTCATCTTGGATGCCATAACCTATGCTCCCACCCCAACGAAAACCCTCCGAGGCTGGATCATGCGGCAGTTTGGTTAACGGGCCGCTTAATCCCGCGTCGTTCCCCGATCATTATAGGAGACTAGAAGGTGTTGCGGCGCAACATTGCTTGCGATGAATCGATTCTGCGCTTGTGGAAAAACACGTAGGTCGCGGCATTTGCGCAACAATGCTGCTGCCGTAACGAATCGCCGCTGGGGCTTGTCCGGAGGGGCATTTCCGCGGTGCAGCGATGCGATTTCGCCCTGTTGAAGGGCTGTTCCGTCAACCCATCGGCTCGCCGCAACGGTTCGTCGGATCGGTCAGCCGCGGGCCTGTACCCCCGTCCTATAGTCTGGTTAGCACCACTCACTACTTCCTGACCGGGGGGTCTATGAATTTTCGTGTTCTCGCAGCGCGCTTTGCGCTGATGGCGGTTTGCGCCCTGATGACTGTCGTTCCGGCCCAGGCCAAGGGCGCCTTCTGGCAGTGCGCTCCCTATGCACGCGAGATCTCCGGCGTGAACATCCATGGCAATGCCTGGACCTGGTGGAGCCAGGCTGCTGGCCGCTACGAGCGGGGCGAGGCGCCCAAGGTCGGCGCGGTGATGTCGTTCCAGCGCACCGGCAAGATGCCGCTCGGGCATGTCGCGATGGTCTCGAAGGTGATCAGCGACCGCGAAGTTCTTCTGACCCATGCCAACTGGTCGCGCCCCGGCGGGATCGAGCGCGACGTTCGCGCTGTCGACGTGTCGCCTGAGGGCGACTGGAGCGAAGTGCGCGTGTGGTTCGGTCCCTCGGGCGGGCTCGGCACCTCGGTCTATCCGGTCAACGGCTTTATCTATTCGGACGAGGCGCCTGACGCGTTCGGCGACCTGCAGATGGCCAAGAAGGCCGACAAGACGCTCGTCGCGTCGCTCGATCTCGATCTGAGCGACCTCAAGCTCGAAGCGGTCAACTAAGCAGCTTCTCCCGCAAGCGGGATGCAGAAAAGCCGAGGCGCGAGCCTCGGCTTTTCTGTTTGCGCCTCACGCGTTCGCGGGGTCAGGCCTTGGGCGTGAAGGTCATCGCCACGCCGTTCATGCAATAGCGCTTGCCGGTCGGGCGCGGGCCATCGTCGAAGACATGGCCGAGATGCCCGCCGCAACGGCGGCACAGCACTTCGGTGCGCGTCATTCCCAGGCTGGGGTCGCTCTTGGTCAACACGGCATTGGGCAGCGGCTGCCAGAAGCTCGGCCAGCCGGTGCCGCTGTCGAACTTGGTGGTCGACGCGAAGAGCGGCTGGGCGCAACCGGCGCAGGCGAAAATGCCGGCGCGATGCTCCTTGTTGAGCGGGCTGGTGAACGGATATTCGGTCGATCCGCGGCGCAGCGTCGCATAGGCGGCGGGGCTCAGCTTCTTCTTCCATTCGGCATCGGTGAGCGTGAACGGGAAGGTCTGCGCGGCCTGAGCAGGGGCGCCACCGCAGGCGGCGGTGAGTGCGCCCAGCGCGGCGACGGTCAACAGGGTGCGGCGATCGGTTTGCATCGCGTGGATGTGGGGCGCGCCGCGGCGCTGCGCAATCGGCTCAGGCATATCCGCCGAGATGTTCGACCAGGATCGCCGATCCGATGATGATCAGCGCGAGCCCGCCCAGCACTTCGACCGTCCGGCCCAGCTTGGATCCGGCGGCGCGGCCGATGCCGAGCCCGATCGTCGTCATCGTGAAGGTCGCAAAGCCGATCGCCGCGGCGATGAGCACGATATTCTCGCCGACCAGCGCCAGCGAGACGCCCACCGCGGCGGCATCGATGCTGGTGCCGATCGCGGTGGCGACGAGAACGAGCCCGGCACGCCATCCCGAAGCGAGCGCGGGGGCCACGGGTTCGGCCTCGTCGCGGTGGAGCGCCTCCCAGATCATCCGGCCGCCGACGACCGCGAGCAGCAGAAAGGCCACCCAGTGATCCACCGCTCCGATGAAGCTGGCCGTGGCGATGCCGATGGCCCAGCCGAGCAAGGGAGTAATGGCCTCAACCACGCCGAAGACGAGCCCGCCCTTGAGCGCGCCGAACCAGTTCGGGCGGGTCGAGGCGCCGCGCGCGATCGATGCGGCGAATGCGTCGGCGGACATGCTGAGCGAGAGGGCGGCGATACCGAAGGGAGACATGCGCGAAACTCACCGGACGAGCGACAGCGTCATCGCGCCCGGCCGGATCGGGCGTGATGCACGCTGGTCTCGCAAGGCGGATGGTCCCGCTGATCGCGCCATGCGCCGAAGCGCAAGTGTGTTGACGCGATCTCAGCCTAAAGGCCGAAAGCTACTCCCCAACAGGGGCTGCGTTTAGCAGCGTCGGCCAATTGTGCAAGTGCGAAGGGGCTTAGTAGCGGCTGAGCGCCACCGGCATCTTCTTGTACCCATGGACGAAACAGGCGGCGACGCGCTCCGGCTCGCCGGTGACGTTCACCCGCAGCCGGCGCTTCGCCATCTCTTCGATCAGCACGCCGACCTGCAATTCGGCGAGCCGCGCGCCGACGCAGCGATGGATGCCATGGCCAAAGGCGAGATGCCGCCGGGCGTTCTCGCGATCGACGATGATCCGGTCGGCATGGGGAAAGATACTCTCGTCGCGATTGGCCGAAAGATACCAGAGCGCGAGCTTGTCGCCGGCCTTGATGTGCTGACCCTCGAGCTCGCTATCCTGCGTCGCGGTGCGGCGCATGTGCGCGAGTGGGGTCTGCCAGCGGATGATCTCCTGGGTGGCATTGGCGATCAGCCCGGGATCGGCCTCGAGCTTGGCGCGCTCGTCGGGGAATTGCTCGAGTCCCCAGGCAAAGGCGCTCATCGTATTGCGTGTCGTGTCGTTGCCGCCGACGATCAGCAGGATGAGGTTTCCGAGGAACTCATATTGGTCCATCTGCGCCATCGCGTCCGAATGGATCATCATCGAGATCAGGTCAGGCGTGGGCTCCTTGCCGAGCTTGGCCTGCCAGAGCTTGCCGAAATAGGCGGCGCATTCGAACAGGACGGTGCGGCGCTGCTCCTTGCGGGCGGGATCCTTGAACACTTCGATATCGCCGGCCCAATCGGACCAGTAGGTGAGCAGGCGGCGTTCCTCCCAGGGAAAGTCGAACAGGATCGCCAGCATCTGGGTGGTGAGCTCGATCGAGACCCGATCAACCCAGTCGAACGTCTCGCCGACCGGGAGCGTATCGAGCAGCTCGGCAGTGCGCGCGCGGATATCGGCGGACATGCGGACCATCTCGCTGGGCGTGAAGGCGGGCGCGACGGTGCGGCGCTGGCCGGTATGTTTGGGCCGGTCCATCGCGATGAACATCGGCATCTTGATGTCGCCTTCCTGGAGATCGGCGATGGTGATGCCGCCGGCTTGCGACGAATAGAGATCGGGAAGCGATTCGATCTGAACGATCGGCTTGTAGGTCGAGACCGACCAGAAGGGGCCGAAGGCGGTGTCCGCATGATAATGGACCGGGGCCGTTTCGCGCAGGGTGCGGAAGGGCGCGTGCCAGAGATCGTCGCGATAGAGTTCGGGTCGGCTGACGTCGAGCGGATCGGCGCGCAGGTCGGCGGCACGCGACTCGGGCGTGGATGCAAGCGTGGCCATGGCTTCCTCTCCTCTTTCGAGGGAGGAGACTGCTAACTGACAGTTATGTCAATAGTTCTTCAGGCGGTCGCTGCCGCCCGCTTGCGGCGCAGCTTGGGGCTGCCCGATTTGAGTACGCCTCGGCGGAACAGGCGCGCCGCGATCGTCACGGTGATCGCTACCCACAGCACTTGCCAGACGAGCGCGAGCGCGTGCGGCCAGAGCGTAGGCGAATTGGCGGCGTGGGCCGCCATCGCCAGCGGCGAGCTGAACGGGAAGATCTCCGCGGCGGTGGCGAGCCAGGTGCCGGGATTGCCCGCCGCATAGGAAGCGGCGCCGAGCATGCCGAACTGGAAGATCGTGATCGGCAGCGACAGCAGCTGGATCTCGCGCTGAGTTGACGCAAGCGCGCCGATCGCGAGGAACACCGCGCTCTGCAGCATATAGGCCATGGCGAAATAGAGGACAAAGAGCAGCGGGAAGATCGGGCCGACCGCAGTGCCGAGATTGCCGAGCGCGTCGCTAAAGCCTTCGGGCACGAATTTGGGCAGGTTGGCGAGCAAGGTTCCCCAAAAGGCGACGAACAACAGCGCCGATCCGAAGGCGCCGAGCAGCTTGCCGAAGAACACGCTCTCCAGCGGGACCGCGGCGGCAAGCACTTCGATCACCTTGTTCGAACGCTCCTCGGCCATCGCGCCGACTGCCTGGCCCGACAGCATCAGCGTCAGGAAGAAGATCGCGAGTGCGGCAAAATAGGCGGCCTGGCCGCGTCCGCCCGAATTCACCTCGGTGCGCCCGACCACGGTGACCTGGGGCCTGCTGAGGCTGACCGTGCCGCCGGACTTGCGCACCCGCGCGGCCTGCTCGGCGACTTCGGCGAGGTAATTGGCGTCGGTGCGCGCCGCGGCACGGCGCAGGATGTGCGGACGATCGAGCGGCCCGTAGAGCACGGCGCCGACATCGATATCGTCGCGCCCGAGCAGCGCGCGCGCCTGGGTTTCGAGATCGGCGCCCGCGGTCTCTACCTGGAGCGGCGGGCGTACGGTCGGAGACTGAAAGACCCGGCGCAATTGCTGATCGACCTGGCGAAGCAGCTGGACCTGTTCGGCAGGCGCGATCGCGACGATCCGCTCCTTGGCCTCGCCGCTCTTGGTCGCGCCGGAGGCGGTCAGGCCGCCCACAGTTGCGAAGCCGATCATCAGCAACGGGCTGAGCAGGAAGAGCAGGAAGGTCGGCGTCGCGACGGTGGCGGTGAAGTCGCGGCGCGCGATGGTCAGCGCCTGGCGGAAGATGCGGGTCATGCGGCCTGCTCCAATGCTTCGGCGCCGACGATCTTGACGAACGCGTCGTGCAGGCTCGGCCGTTCGATCGACAGCCCCGAAATGCCGTGCCCGGCGTCGATCAGTCGGACGAGCAGCGCTTCGATCCCCTCGTCGGGGATGGTGAACCGCCAGCTGCCATTGTCGCGCTCGGCATCGGCCGGAAGCAGCCGGGCGGCACCCTCGGCATCGTTATGCGGCGTATAGTGCGCCTTGAGTGGCAGCAGCGCGCGGGCGTCGCCAACGGTGCCCTCGAAGCGGACCTTGCCGCCGGCGATGATCGAGAGGCGGTCGCACAGCCGCTCGGCATGCGCCATGACATGGGTGGAGAACAGGATCGTCGCGCCGCGATCGCGCTGGGCGCGGATCAGCTTCTCCAGCCGCTCCTGGTTGACCGGGTCGAGGCCGGAAAAGGGTTCGTCAAGGACGAGCAGTTCGGGCTCATGGACTACCGAGCCCAATAGCTGGACGAGCTGGGCCATGCCCTTGGAGAGCTTGCGGATCTTGTCGTCGGCGGCGTGGCCGAGCCCGGCGGCCTCGAGCAATTCCACAGCGCGCTTGCGGCCCACGCTCCACGGCAGGCCGCGCAGCGCGCCCATGAAGGCGATCGCCTCGCGGCACTTCATGTTGGGATAGAGGCCGCGTTCCTCGGGGAGATAGCCGACGCGGTCGCTCGCCTCGCGCGGGCAGTCGGTGCCAAGCAGCATGCGTTCGCCCTCTTCGGGCTCGATAATGCCGAGCAACATGCGCAAGGTGGTGGTCTTGCCGGCGCCATTGGGGCCGAGCACGCCGTAGATCAGGCCCTTGGAGACGGCGATGTCCACCCCGTCGACCGCGCGCCGATCCCCGAAGCGCTTGACGAGGCCGGTGGCGCTTACCGCCAGATTGCTGCTCAAATGCTGCCTCCCTTGCCGATCCGTGGTAGCGGGTGCGCGTGCAGCCCGGCAAGCTAGAAGCGCAACTCAAGACGAAGGCAGCGGAAATCGGTTTCGCCGCGTGCGGAATCGCGCGCGCCGATGCGGCACCGAAGACGGCGGAGCGGCTCCGCCAATGGCTGGCCGAAGGTCGGCACGGATCGATGATCTGGATGGAAGAGCGCGCACATCACCGCGAGCGCCCCGCCGGGCTGTGGCCCGAGGTGCGCTCGGTGATCTCGCTGGGGATGAGCTATGCCCCTGCCACCGATCCGCTGGCGCTGGCCAATGCAGGCGAGATCGGCCGCATCTCGGTCTATGCGCAGGGCGGAGACTATCACGATGTCATCAAACGGCGGCTCAAGGAACTGGCGCGCTGGCTGGTCGGCGCGGCGCCGGGGGCGGACGTCAAGGTGTTCGTCGACACCGCGCCGGTGATGGAAAAGCCGCTCGCCGAGGCAGCGGGCCTCGGCTGGCAGGGCAAGCACACCAATCTGGTCAGCCGCGAACATGGCAGCTGGCTGTTCCTTGGCGCGATCTACACGACACTCGAGCTGGCGCCCGATGCCGCCGCGCCCAGCACCTGCGGCAGCTGCGACGCCTGCCAGACGGCATGCCCGACCAACGCCTTTCCTGCCCCCTATCGGCTCGATGCGCGGCGCTGCATCTCGTATCTGACCATCGAGCATAAGGGGCCGATCCCGCACGAATTCCGCGAAGGCATCGGCAACCGCATCTATGGCTGCGACGATTGCCTGGCAGTGTGCCCCTGGAACAAGTTCGCCGCCTCGGCACGGGCCAATTTGGCCTTCGCGCCGCGCGCCGAGCTGACTGCGCCGGCGCTGGCGGACCTGCTCGCGCTCGACGATGCCGGGTTTCGCGAGGTCTTTGCCGGATCGCCGATCAAGCGGATCGGGCGCGACCGGATGGTGCGCAACTGCCTGATCGCGGCGGGCAACAGCGGCAGCGCGGCGCTGCTCGGGCCGGTGCGCGCGCTGCTCGACGATCCCGACGACGCAGTGCGCGATGCGGCCGCCTGGGCGATCGCGCGCTTGCCCGCGGGGTGACGCTCAGACGGTGCAGATCCGCACGGCCTGTTCCAGCGCGGGCAGCGGATCGCCGGTCGGCACGAACTCATGGGCGAGATAGCCCTGAAATCCCTTGTCGGCGATGGCGCGGCATACGGCGCGCCAATTGACTTCCTGGCTCTCGTCCAGCTCGTGGCGGCCGGGCACGCCGCCGGTGTGAAAATGGCCGATCCACTGGAGGTTCTTCTGGATCGTATCGATCAGATCGCCGTCCATGATCTGCATATGATAGATGTCATAGAGCAGCTTCACGTGCGGCGAGTTGACCGCCTGCATCACCTGCACGCCCCAGGCGGCGTGATCGGCCATGTAATCGGGATGGTCGCGTTTGCTGTTGAGCAATTCCAGGCAGATCGTGACGCCGTGATCCTCGGCGATCGGCTTGAGCCGGTTGAGCCCGGCTATGGTATTGGCTGCGCCTTCCGCATCCGAAAGGCCGCGGCGATTGCCCGAAAAGGCGATGACGTTGGGCACCCCCGATTTGGCGGCCTGGGGGATGCCGATGCGGAACGCCTGCTCCATCGCGGCATGGTTTTCGCGCCGATTGAGCCCGTTGGGGATAGTCATCGCCTCGGCGGCATAGCCCATCGTGCAAACCAGGCCGTGGCGGCGCGGCACGTCATAGTCGGCGGGCTGGAGCAGATCGATGCCCTGCAGCCCGATCTTCGCGGCAAAGGCGCACAGGTCGTCGAGCGGGATCTTCTGATAGCACCAGCGGCTGGCCGATTGCCGCAGCCGGCCGGGCGACGCTGCCACCACGGAAGAGGGGAGACCTGCCGTCGCCGCCAGGGCGAGGGAGGAGCCGATGACCTGTCGCCGTGTGACCATGGCGTTCCTTTTAGCCGGCGCCGGACCGCACGCAAGCGCGCCTATTGCCGCCGTGTCAGCGCTGCGACGCAGCTCGCCGGGTCGATCGGGCTGCCGTCGCGCTGGCGGGTGTCGAGCCAGGTGACGGTGGGTTCGCCGCGGCCGCTGGAGGGCGGATAGAGATAGGCGTCGAGCACGCAGATCGGGCCCATGAACTGCAGCTTGCGCGCGCTACCCTCGGACATGTCGAGCGCCGGCGTGCCGAACTGCGCGACGAGGCGCGGCGCGGTCTGGCCCTTGATCGCGGCGATGTTCGGCGGCGGCGGCGGTGCGTTGCTCGGCACCGGGATGTGGCCGGCGCTGGCCGGGCGCGCGGGAATGATGTCGCCGCCGCACGCAGAGAGACCCAGCGCGAGCGTGGGCGCCAACAGCCAGACCCTCATGCCGACCTCCCGCGGTGAAACATATGGGTGGCCATCGCGGCGCCGAGCACCGGCGCGACCAAGTTGAGCACGGGGACGAGTAGCATCCCGGTGCCCGCCGCGCCCAAGGTGAAACGCCGCGGGCGAGTGATGCGTCGCCAGGCCGCGAGATCGGTGGCCGGCATGTGCCGCGCGGCGACCATGTCGCCGAGATCGCGACCGAGCAGCCAGGAATTGACGAGGAAAAACAGCAACGCGGTACCCACTCCGGTGATCAAGAGCATCAGATAGACAGGCGAGAGCAATAGGTTGATCCCGATCGCGCGCATCCCCGAACCGAGGCCCATTGCGACGGACCGGGCGAGGGGCACGGCGCGCGCCTGGGCATGGGCCGCGGGATAGTGGCGCAGCTCGACTGCGGCGACGACATCATCGGCAAAGACGCCGACCACCGCGACTGCGATCGCGCGGAACAGCAGCCACCACGCAAGGATCAACAGCGCGACCGTGACGATGCTGGCAAACACGCCGCCGCGATCGGCGGTGCCCAGCCAATGCGCTGCCGACTCGGCCAGCCAGTCGAGCACGAACCACATGCCGACGCCCAAAGCCGCAAAGAGCAGCAGCGTGACGAGCAGCGACTTGACCAGGACGCCAAGGATCGGGCGGTCGGTCAATTGGCCGAGCGACAGGATGAAGGCCTGAATCATTGCGCAACTCTTTGCAGGACCGTAGGGCGTCGGCGCAACCTCCATCGGAGCAACGACTTGACCAGCCCCACTTATGACGTGGTCGCGATCGGCAATGCCATCGTCGACATCCTTGCCCAGGCCGAAGACAGCTTCATCGAGGAGATCGGCGTCGCCAAGGGATCGATGCAGCTGATGTTCTCGCCCGAAGAGGCCGACGCGCTTTACGCCAAGATGGGCCCGGGCCGCGAAGTTTCGGGCGGTTCGGCAAGCAACACCGTAGCGGGCATCGCCGCGCTCGGTGGCAAGACCGCCTTTATCGGCCAGGTCGCGGACGACCAGCTCGGCGCGGTCTTCGCGCACGACCTGCGCGCCGCCGGCGTCTCGTTCGATACCGCCGTCCGCCCCGGCCAGCCGACCACCGCGCGCTGCCTGATCTTCGTGACGCCCGACGGCCAGCGCACGATGAACACGTTCCTCGGCGCCTCGCAGTTCCTGCCGGAGGCCGCGCTCGACGAAAAGGTGATCGCCGACGGCGCGATCCTCTATCTCGAAGGCTATCTGTGGGACCCTGAAGAGCCGCGCGCCGCGATGCGCAAGGCGATCGAGATCGCGCGTGCCAATGGCCGCAAGGTCGCGTTCACGCTTTCGGACGTGTTCTGCATCTCGCGCCACGGCGATGATTTTCGCAAGCTGATTGCCGACGGGCTGATCGACATCCTGTTCGCCAACGAAAGCGAACTGCTCGCTTTGTGCGCGCATGAGAGTTTCGAGGCGGCGGTCGAGCATATCCACGGCAAGGTGCCGCTTCTCGTCGTCACGCGCAGTGAAAAGGGCGCGATGGCGCTTCAGGGTAGCGAGCGGGTCGAAGTCGGCGCAGAGCCGATCGACAAGCTGGTCGACACGACCGGCGCCGGCGACATGTTCGCCGCCGGTTTCCTGTTCGGCCAGGCGCAGGGCAAGGGGCTGGAGGAATTGCTTCGCCTCGGCGCGATCTGTGCGGCAGAGATCATCCAGCATTACGGCGCCCGCGCCGAAGTGGACCTCAAGAAGCTCGCCGCCGAGCGGCTGGGATAGTCGTAGATCCTCCCGGCGTTGGAGGGACAATAAAAATGGGGCCGGGAGATCGCTCTCCCGGCCCCATTTTTGTTCACCGACCTCAGCGGGTGCCAGGCACCGGCGGGTCTAGATCTTCATAGGCTTCGGGCTCGTGGACCTCGTCCCGACCGAGGCCGACATGGCTGCGCGAGCGGCTATAGGCGAAATAGACGATCAGGCCGACCACTGCCCAGCCGACGAACAGCAGGATCGTCTCCTTGGACAGGCTGAAGAACAGATAGACGCAGCCGATGATCGCCAGCGGCGCGGTGATAGCGATCGCCGGGGTGCGGAACGGCCGCTTGCGCGACGGATCGGTGCGGCGCAGCACCAGCACTGCGATCGATACGGCCGCGAAGGCGAACAGCGTTCCCGAATTCGACACGTCGGCGAGCAGGCCGACCGGGAAGAAGGCGGCGAACAGCGTGACGAAGACGCCGGTCAGCAGCGTGATGATGTGCGGCGTGTGGAACTTCGGATGCACGCGCGAGAAGAACTCGGGCAGCAGTCCGTCGCGGCTCATCACGAAGAAGATGCGGGTCTGGCCGAACATCATCATCAGGATGACCGAGGGAAGCGCAATGATCGCCGCGGCGCCAACCAGCCAGCCGATGAACGGATAGCCGACCTGCTTGAGCGTCCAGGCGAGCGCCTCCTTCGAGCAGACCACGGCGTTCTCGTGGATCGCCTGGCAGGCCGCCGACAGACCCGGCGTGCCGGGCGAAAGATGCTGGCCGCCCGCGCCGAACATCGGCTGCGCGCCGACCGTACCGATCACGCCGGCTGCGACGAGCAGGTAGAAGATGGTGCAGACGGCAAGGCTGCCGATCAGCCCGATCGGCATGTTGCGCTGCGGATTCTTCGGTTTCCTCCGCCGCCGTCGAGACCGCGTCGAAGCCGACATAGGCGAAGAAGATCGAAGCGGCGGCGCCCGAGATGCCGGCGAAGCCGAGCGGCGCGAAGGGCGTGAACTGGCCGGTCTTGATCACCGGGATGGTCAGGATCACGAACAGCGCCAGCGCGAGGATCTTGACGCCGACCAGCACGGCGTTGACGGTCGCGCTCTCCTTGGTGCCCTTGATCAGCAGCGCAGTCACCAGCGCGGCGATCACCATCGCCGGCAGGTTGATCAAGCCGCCGTCGAACGGCCCGCGGACCAGGTCGAGCGGCACGGTGATGTGAAAACTCGAGTTGAGCCAGCCGATGAAATAGCCCGACCAGCCGACCGACACCGCGCCCGCGGCGATCGCATATTCGAGGATCAGCGCCCAGCCGACCATCCAGGCGACGAGCTCGCCCATCACTGCATAGCTATAGGTGTAAGCCGAGCCCGAGACGGGCACCATCGCCGCCATTTCGGCGTAGCACAGCGCAGCGACGGCGCAGACAACGCCGGCGATGATGAAGGACAGCATCATGCCCGGGCCTGCCTTCTGCGCCGCCTCTGCGGTCAGCACGAAGATGCCTGTGCCGATGACGGCGCCGATGCCCAGCATGGTCAGCTGGAAGGCGCCGAGCGAGCGGTGCAGCGATTTTTTCTCCGCTGTCGCCAAAATGGCATCGAGTGACTTTACGCGCCCGAATATCATTACATAGTCCCCTTTGCGGCGCGCGCGGCACCGCCCCCAATAGTGAAAGGCCGCGAGCCTAGCCGCAAAACCGGGGGGTGCAATCCCCTTGTGGCGCGGCTCAGCGCACGAGCATCGGCCCGAGCGGCTTGCCGGCGAAGATGTGGACGTGGAGGTGCGGCACTTCCTGCCCCGATTGCTGGCCGATATTGGCGAGCAGGCGATAGCCCTCGGCCACCATCCCCGCGTTGCGCGCGACCGTCCCAACCGCGCGGACGAAGCCGGCAATCTCGGCATCGGGCGCATGTGCGGAAAAGTCGTCCCAGCTGACATAGGCGCCCTTGGGGATCACCAGGATGTGTTGGGGCGCCTGCGGATTGACGTCGTGAAAAGCGAGCGCGTGCTCGTCCTCGTAGACTGTCTTCGACGGAATCTCGCCGCGCAGGATCTTGGCGAAGATGTTGTCGGGATCATAGGGCAGGGTGGCGTCGATCGGCATCGCGAAACTCCTTCGATGCCTCTCCAATAGCAAAGCGTGGCGACGCGCAAAGCGGCGTTAGCGGGTCAAGCTGGAAAGCTCGGCGTGACTGATGCCATATTGCGCGCAGATATGATCGCGGAGCTGCTGCTTGGCGGCCTCCATCTCGGCATAAGCGGCATCTTCGGCCGCTTCGGCCTCGGCGTTGATCGCGTGCGCCGTGGGCACAAGCTCGCCCCATGCGATCTTGTGACGTGCCGCCGCGTCCCGCACCGTGGCAACCAAGTGTTTTGCGCGTTCCATCGGACCTCCGATCGAGGCAACGCATGTCGGCAGACAGAGTTCAGGCGCGGCGACCGCGTGACCTGGCGACCAGCGTGGCGGCAGGCAAGGGCGCGGCTGAACCGCGCCCGCCCGGTTCAGCCGCGCGTTGCTATCGCGTAGAGCGCGATCGCCGCGGCGTTGGAGATGTTGAGGCTCTCGACCTTGTCCGAGATCGGCAGCTTGGCGAGCTGATCGCAATGCGTCTCGGTGTTCTGGCGCATGCCCTCGCCTTCGGCGCCGAGCACCAGCGCGATGCGCGCCTCGCCGATCATCTCGCCCAGAGTGCCCTCGGCATGGCCGGTGAGGCCGATCCGCCAGAAGCCGGCTTCGGCGATTTCCTCGAGTGCGCGGGCGAGATTGACCACGCGGACCCAGGGAACGGTCTCGAGCGTGCCCGAGGCGGCGCGGGCGAGCGACCCCGATTCGGGCGGCGCGTGGCGATCCTGGGTGATGATGCCGAGCGCGTCGAACGCCGCCGCCGAGCGCAGCACCGCGCCGACGTTGTGCGGATCGGTGACCTGATCGAGGATCACCAGCGGCCTCCGATCGCCTTCCTCCTTGGCCTGGGCGAGCAGATCGCCAAGCCAAATGTCTTCCAGCGGTTCGACTTCGGCGACGAGCCCCTGATGCGGCGCGTCGCCCGGGACCAGCCGGCCGAGATCGGCGACGTCGGCAAAGGTGATCGGGATCGTCGAGGGGATGTCGAGCCCGGCAAGCGCCTCGCGCGTCCCCCAGATCTTGCGCACGGTGCGCTCCGGATTGGCGAGCGCAGCGAGCACGGCGTGGCGCCCGTAGAAGCGGGGCCGCGAAGCCGGAGCCTTGCTCGGGCGGTGTCCTTTGCGGGCCATCAGTCGAGATCGCTCGGATCGGGATAGGCGAACGGATTGGTGACGTTCGGCTCGGTCGGGAAGGGCATGCGCGCCAGCGGCTTGTCGGCATTGGCGGCGTTGAGCAGGAAGGCGGCGAGGACGATCGCGCCCTGGCGCATGTCTTCGGCCTTCAAATGGTCGAAGGTGTCGACATTGGTGTGGTGGAGCCGGCTGCCGTAATCGAGCGGATCCTGGATGAACTGGAAGGCGGGCAGGCCGATCGCCGAGAAGAAGACATGATCGGTGCCGCCGGTCTTGCGGATCGCCACGGTGTTCGCGCCCATCGCGTTGAACGGCGCGAACCATTCGCGGAAAGTGGGGACTACGGCGAGATTGTTCTCGGCATAGATGCCGCGGACCTTGCCCGAGCCGTTGTCGAGATTGAAATAGCCGGCCATCTGCGCATAGCCGGGCTTCTGGACGATCGGCCAGCGATTGGCCCAGCCATAGAAGCGCGCGAGGCCGGTGGGCGCGGGGCCCTTGGCCTGGCGCGAGGCGATGTGTTGCTCGACATAGGCAAGCGAGCCGAGCAGGCCCTGCTCTTCGCCGGCCCAGAGCGCGAAGCGGATCGTGCGCTTGGGCTTGACGCCCATCTTGGCGAGGATGCGTGCGGCCTCCATGATCATTGCGGTGCCCGCACCGTTATCGGCAGCGCCGTCGGCTGCGGCCCAGCTGTCGAGATGCGCGCCGGCCATGACATAGGCGCCCGAGGGATCGCTGCCCGGAATGTCGGCGATCACATTATACGCCTTGGTATCGGCGTCCTCGAAATGGTTGACGCTCTCGAGCTCGACCGTCGGCGCTGCGCCGACCTTGGCGAGGCGGGCGAGGCGGCGATAATCCTCGGCAGCAAATTCGAAGCCGGGGACCGCCTGGGTTTCGCCGACCCCGAACAGATAGCCCGAACCGTGGACAAGCTTTCCGTCCCGCTGGCTCATCGTCACATAGGCGACGGCGCCTTCGGCCTTGAGAAAGGCATCGAGCTTCTTCGAATAATCGAGCCGCTTGATCCGTCGGTCGGACGCCTCGGGATCATATTTGGGCTGCTCATAGGTGTCGAGCTTGGAGAGATCATCCCCGCCCAGCCGCTTGAACGGCGCGTCGCCGGGCTCGTTGCCGTCGTTGGGCAGGGTGATCAGCACGATCTTGCCCGAAAGCTGGCCGTGATAGCGCGCGAAATGGCGCTCCTCGCTGATCGGCGCGACGACGATCGGCGCGGTGATCTTGGCCGTGCCCGGAGTCCAGGCGATCGGCGTGGAGGTCAGCTCGATCGGGCGCGGCGCGATCATCCGAGCGCTCGACCGCTCGCTCCACCAGCCGCGACCGAAGTCAAACCCTTCCTTGTGAACGTTCTTGAGGCCCCAATCGCGGTATTTGGACATCGTCCAGTCCTCGGCGGCGCGCATGCCGGGCGAATTGGTGAGGCGCGCGCCGATCCGATCGGTCAGATATTCGGCGGTGGTCATCACTTCCGAACGGTTGAGACCCTCGTCGACGATGCGCGCGGTTTCGCTGCGGTCGACGGTCTGCGCGGTGAGCGGCGCTGCAAGGATGGCGGCTAGGACGATGGCAGAGATGGCGCGCATAAGGCTCCCGGAGTGATCGATTGGTTGCCAGGGACGCTATGCGCCGCGTGCGTTGCGCGCAAGGCGTTGACACACGCATTCGGCTGCGCCATTGGGCCGCCCTCGCTTCGCAGCGGCGGGCGCCTGGACAGGTGGCCGAGTGGTTAAAGGCAGCAGACTGTAAATCTGCCCGGGTCTCCCGTACGCTGGTTCGAATCCAGCCCTGTCCACCACCGCCGCCGCGGAGCGACCTTCCGGCCTCACGGCTGGATGCGCGCCCGTAGCTCAGCTGGATAGAGCATCAGACTACGAATTTGAGGGTCGGACGTTCGAATTGTTCCGGGCGCGCCATTTCCCTATATCCGTAAGCCGCTGGCGCGGTCAGCAGGCCGGTACATAGACGGCAAGGCCGCCGAGCGAAGTTTCCTTGTAGCTTTCCTTCATGTCGGCGCCGGTGCGGCGCATCGTGTCGATCACCTGGTCGAGCGTGACGTGATGGACGCCGTCGCCGGTGAGGGCGAGGCGGGCGGCGTCTATGGCTTTCACCGCGCCCATTGCATTGCGTTCTATGCAGGGGATCTGGACCAGACCGCCGATCGGGTCGCAGGTTAGACCCAGATTATGCTCCATTCCGATCTCTGCGGCGTTCTCGATCTGGGCATTGCTGCCGCCGAGCACCGCACACAAAGCCCCCGCCGCCATCGAGCAGGCGACGCCGACTTCGCCCTGGCAACCGACCTCCGCCGCCGAGATGCTGGCGTTGCGCTTGTACAGCGCGCCGATCGCCGCCGCGGTGAGCAGATAGGTCGCCCGCCCCTCGGGCGTGCCGCGGTGGAAGCGATCGTAATAGCGCAGCACCGCGGGGATGATCCCGGCAGCGCCGTTGGTCGGCGAGGTCACCACCTTGCCGCCGGCGCTGTTCTCTTCGTTGACCGCGATCGCCCAGAGATTGATCCAGTCGAGCGTCGCCAGCGGATCGGCGGCGAGCCGTTCGGCACGATCGAGCAGCGACGTGCGCAGCTTGGCCGCGCGCCGCCCGATCTTCAATCCGCCGGGAAGCTCGCCGGTCTGGCGCATGCCGCGCTCGATGCAGCTTTCCATTGCGTCGAACAGCCGCGCGATCCCCGCCAGCGTCTCGTCGCGCGGACGCCGTGCATCCTCGTTGGCGAGCGCGATCTCGGCGATGGTCATCCCCTTCGCGGCGGCCATGTCGAGCAGCTCGGCGGCGCTGCGATAGGGGAAGGGCAGCTCGACCGTCTCCGAATCGGGCTGGTTGTTGCGCGCCTGGTCCTCGTCGAGCACGAAACCGCCGCCGATCGAATAATAGGTGCGCGCGAGCAGCAGCGCGCCGTCGTCGCCCAGCGCCTCGAAACGCATGCCGTTGGGGTGGAAAGGCAGCTGCTCCTTACCTCGCCAGAAAATGTCCTCGCGCTCGTCGAACGCAATCTCCTGGGTGCCGCCGAGCAGCATCCGGCCGGTTTCGCGCACCTGCAGGATCAGCGCCGCGGCGGCATCGGGATCGGCGCTCTCGGGATCGATGCCGTGCAGCCCGACGATCGTCGCGGTGTCGGTGGCATGGCCAAAGCCGGTAAGCGCAAGCGAGCCATAGAGGGCGATGGTGACGCGACGGACCTGCGGCAGCAGATCGCGCGCGCCGAGCAGGCCGACGAAGCGGCACGCCGCGGTCATCGGCCCCATGGTATGCGAGCTAGACGGGCCCACCCCGATCTTGAACAATTCGAAAAGGCTGACGGACATGAGCCCCGTCTAGACCCGCGCGCGGAGGATGGCACCCCCGCGCGGCCAGAACGGCGTGTTGCGGCCCCAGCCCTCTCAGCGCGGCGGCGCCAGCATCGTGGCCACGCCCGCCGGTTCGGCGAAGACCGGCGCGCCGTCCTTCCATTCGACCTTCTGGATATGCGGTGCGCGCTTGGCCGTGCAGCCCATGCCGGCGCCGGGATTGGCGTGGTAGACGATCCAGGTCTCGCCCGCCGGCGTGGTGAAGAAGCCATTATGCCCCGGCGCGTAGACGCTGTTCGCCGCCGACTTGGCGATCACCGGATCGGGCGTCTTGGTCCAGGCCCTGGCATCGAGCGGATCGCTGTCCGCGGCGGCGCCGAGCAACCCGATGGCATAATCGTCGGACCAGCAGGCGCTGCCCGAATAGGTGATGTAGAGCCTGCCCTTGGGGCCCTGGAGGAATTCCGGGCCTTCGAGGATCTGGCGGCCGCCCTGGCGCTCCCAGCTGCGATCGGGCCGGGCGATCGTGGTCTCCTTGCCGGTGAGCGTCCAGGGATTGGCCATCGCGACGACGCGCAGCACGCTGTCCGGCCCGTCATAGGCCGAATAGACGAAATAGCGCTTGCCCTTCACCGTGAAGGTGGTGCCGTCGATGCCGGTATTGACGGTCTTGAGCGGGCCGCGGTCGATCCACTTGCCCCGGGTGGGGTCGCGCCCGGCATTTTCCAGCACGAAGATGCCGCGATGCGCGTCGTCGTCATGCCCCGCGGCGGCGGCGGTGTAATAGATATACCATTTGCCACCGATGCGGTGGAGCTCGGGCGCCCAGATCGACTGGGCGTTGGGGCCGGTGGCGAGCGGGGTCCACACGGTGATCTCGGGCGCGTCGGCGAGCTTGGTCAGGTCGGTGGTCTTGCGGATCGCCAGCCTATTTCCTTGCGTGTTCATGTAATAATAGGTCGCGCCGTCGCGGGCGATCCAGGGATCGGGCCCGGAATTGAGCAGCGGATTGTGGAAGCGCTGCGCCATTGCGGGAGCAGCGAAGAGGGTGGCGGCGAGCGCCGCGAGGATGAGGGTGCGCTTCATGGGTTGGGGAAGGCCTTTACGAGAGCGTCATATTGCTGGCGGCTGATGCCGATCATCGATCCGTGGCGCAGCCCGGCGGGCATGGTGTAGCGATCCCAATCGGCGACGCCGCTATTGCCCGAGACCTGATACCAGGGTCCGTGGAGCGTCGGCGCCTTGGACAGGCCGTAGCTCGTCCCGGCATATTGCTCGTAATAGAGCAGCCAGTCGGCGCCGTTCGGTGAACGGATCAGCGTCGGCGCTTCGCGGAAATTGGGGCTGAGCGACGCGCCGGGGAGCGGATAGGGGCCGAGCAGGCTTGCCGCGCAGCTCATCCGGATCGTCTTGCCGGTGGTCCAGTCGTACGATGGATAGCGCTCGTCCTTGAGAATCGCGCAATAGCCGCCGCGATCGTCGGGCTGGATCACCGTGTCGATCGTCGCCATGTCCCAGCTGAACAACCGGCGCGGCTTGTCGGCGAAGGTCTTGAGGTCCTTCGAGAGGACGTAGAGCGTGCGCTGGCTTGCCCAATAGCGTTCGGGATCCTGGGCGTTGCCGTCCTCATTGGGGGTGTGCCAGCTCAGCAGGAACTGGCCCGAGGGCTTATCCCAGAAGAGCTTGGGCGCGCCGATCCGCTGGAGCGTATGCGGGTGGCCGGGAATGTCCTTGAGATCGGGCTGGTAGGTGCCGAAGGGCGTCCAGCGGATCAGGTCGTCCGAAACCCAGAAGCGGATCAGCGGATCGTCGTCGCCCTTGTTGCCGACCAGATAATAGCGCCCGTCGCCGCCGCGCGCGATCGAGGCATGGCCGTGATAATCCTCGGAGACCGGCCGCCCGCCGTTGATCCGGCGCCAGTGCAGCCCGTCGAGGCTGACCGAATAATAGAGGACGCCGTAGCGCTCCTTGGTCATGTGCGCGAACAGATAGGCCTTGGCGGGATCGACATAGGGCGTTTCGGGGCCGCCCGGCGCGACCTGGGCGTGTGCCGCGGGTACGCCAAAGGCCAGCGCCGCGACGAAGGCGAGGCGCAGGGATCGAAGCACGTTCATCTCGCTCTCCAGCTCGGGGAAACTGCGCCGCGGTCTCGCCGCGGCGCAGTTGCGCGATCAGCGCCCGGCGGGGACCACGCCCTTGGGCGACGTCGCCAGCCGCTTGATCAGGTCGACCTCGGCCTGGCGATAGGGCTTGCCGTCATTGTACAGGATCTCGTGGAACCAGATCGTCGGCTCCTCGAAGGTGTAGGGCTTTTTCCAGCTGTCCCACGGCAGGCGCGTCTGCATCTTGCCGTCGACAAAGCCCCAGTTGAACATCGCGATGTTCAGCTTCTTGCCGATCGGCAGGGTGCCGTCGAACGTCGATCCGTTGCCGCGCGCCATATATTCGGTGCACCAGACCGGGCGGCCGTAGCTGAGCATCTGGCTAGCGCGCCGCTCGAACGTCTCGGGCCACGAGTAATCGTGGAAGCTCAGCACGTCCGACTGGGCGATCTGCACCTTCTCGACCGCGTCGAGCTTGCTCTGATCGTCCCAATGGTCGCCAGTCCACACGCCCGAGGTGAGCGGCTGGATCGGATTGGCCGAGCGCGCCGCGGCGAAGAAGCGCGGCAGCAGCAGCGCGACATATTTGTTTTTGTCGGGCGTCGGCTTGTAGTTGCCGCCGCCACCATTGTTGGGCTCGTTCCACACGTCCCAGCCGAGGACGCGATCGTCCTTGGCGAAGGTGGTGACGAGGTCCTTCACATAGGCTTCGAGCTTGCCATATTGCGACGCGTCCTTGAGGCGATCGGCACCCGGCGACTGGACCGAGCCCGAATTATGGACGCCCGGGATCGGCGGATGCTGCGGGCCGGCGACGGGGTTCGGATCCCAGCAGCTGTCGAAGAAGATCCACAGCGTCTTGATCTTGTGCTTGGCCGCGATCGTCATGAATTCGTCCATGCGGCGCTTGAGCCCGGCAGCGTCGGTTTCCCAGAGCAGGTGGTGCAGGTTCACCCGCATCACGTTCATGCCCATCGCCTCGGCCCAGCCGAGCTCGAGGTCGATGCGCTTGGGATCCCAGGTTTCGGCCTGGAACATCTCGAGCTGGTTGATCGCGGTGGCCGGCGTGTAGTTCGCCCCGACCATCCAGGGCTGCTTGGCATACCAGGCATTGGCCTGCGCCTTGGTCCATTGGTCGCGCGCCTGGGCGGGCGACACCGCGGCGGTCATCGCCAGCGCAGTCGCGGCGAGAAGGAAGGTACGGCGGATCATTTCTAAGCTCCCCTTGTTGTGGTTCAGCGCTTCTTCGGCGCCGCGGTTCTGTTCGCACCGGTCTGGCCGGTGGACAGGCGATAGGTCATGACGTTGCGATAGGTCTGGCCGGGATCGAGCCGGGCGCTCGGAAAGCCCTTCTGGTTGGGCGAATTGGGGAAGATCTGCGGCTCCATCACGATCGCATCGCCTTCGCGGTACACGCGGTTGGCCTTGCCGTGGGTGGTGCCGTCGAGGAAATTGCCCGAATAGAATTGCAGGCCCGGCTGGTTCGACCACAGTTCGAAGCCGCGGCCCGAGGCGGGATCATAGACCTTGGCCATCAGATGCTGGTCGCGCGTGACGTCACGGCCGATCACCCAATTGTGATCATAGCCGCGGCCGAACACGATCTGCTGGTCGCGGGCGTCGCGGACGCGGTCGCCCACGGCATGCGGCGTGCGGAAATCGAACACCGTGCCGGCGACGGGCTTGAACTCGCCATAGGGGATCGCGCCGGCGTCGGTCGGCAGATAGGTTTGCGCCGGGATGGTGACGAGATGGCCCATCGCGCCGTTCGACGAACCTTCGCCCGAGAGATTCCAATAGGCATGGTTGGTGATGTTGGCGATCGTCGCGCGATCGGTGGTCGCGACATATTCGATCGTCAGGTTGTTGCGCTCGTCGAGCGAATAGGTCGCATCGACGGTCATCGTGCCGGGATAGCCCTGGTCGCCGTCCGGGCTGACATAGCGCAGCGTCACCGAGGCGGTCGGGCCGTTCTTGACCGAGACGACGTCCCACAGCACCTTGTCGAAGCCGACGGTGCCGCCGTGGAGCGAATTCTTGCCGTCGTTGACCGGGGTCTGGAAGCTCTGGCCGTCGATGCGGAAGCGGCCCGCCTCGAGCCGGTTGGCGAAGCGGCCGACGGTGCCGCCGAAATACTGGCCCTTGGCGAGATAGTCGCCGAGATTGTCATAGCCGAGCGCGACATCGGCCTTGCGGCCGGCGCGATCGGGCATGACCACCGATTGCAGCATCGCGCCATAGGCGACGATAGTGGCGCTGATCCCGCGCGCATTGGCGAGCGTGACCGAGGCGACGGCGCGGCCGTCGGCCAGCTTGCCGAAGCTGCCGCGCTTGGCGGTCGCCGCCGCGGCGGGGTTCGAAAGCGCGATCACCGCGGCGATCGCGCCGATCGCGGTCCCGATCGCTGTCAAAGTCTTCATGGCCTTATTCCTCCCAATTTTCTGTTTTAATGCCAGCTAGTTAGTGGCTGTCGCGCGGCAGCCCCTTGGTCTGCGCGATACGCTGATATTTGACGGCGTTTTCCAGCACCGCGCCGGTATCGAACTGGCCGACCAGGCCGCGATGGATCTCCTGCCACGGCGTCTGGCTCTCGGGCACGTAATCGATTGCCAGCGCGGCGCGGCGCGCGGCGAGCTCGGCTTCGTCGACCAGCATGTTGGCAGTGCGGTTCTTGAGATCGATGCGGATGCGGTCACCGGTGCGGACCAGCGCGAGCCCGCCGCCGACCGCGGCTTCGGGCGCGGCGTTGAGGATCGAAGGCGAACCCGACGTGCCCGATTGGCGCCCGTCGCCCAGGCAGGGCAGGGCATGCACGCCCGCCTGGATCAGCGCCGAGGGCGGCCGCATGTTCACCACTTCGGCGCCGCCGGGATAGCCGACCGGCCCGGCGCCGCGCATGATCAGGATGCTGTTCGAATCGGCGCCCAGCGCGGGATCGTCGATGCGGTGGTGATAATCCTCGGGCCCGTCGAACACGATCGCGGTGCCTTCGAACGCCTCGGGGCTTTCGGGATTGCTGAGGTAGCGGGCGCGGAATTCGTCCGAGATCACGCTGAGCTTCATGACCGCGCTGTCGAACAGATTGCCCGAGAGCACGGTGAGCCCGGCGGCCTTCTTCATCGGCGCGTCGAGCGGGAAGATCACGTCGGCGTCGTGGCTCTCGGCGGTCGCGACATTGTCGGCGACGGTCTTGCCGTTGGCGGTCAGCACGTTGCCGTCGATGAGGCCGGCGCGGAGCAGCTGCCCCATCACCGCGGGGACGCCGCCGGCGCGGTAGAAATCCTCGCCGAGATATTTGCCTGCCGGCTGGAGATTGACCACCAGCGGAATGTCGGCGCCGTGGCTTTCCCAGTCCGCCAAGCTCAGCTCGACGCCGATATGGCGCGCGATCGCGTTCAAATGGATCGGCGCGTTGGTCGACCCGCCGATCGCCGAATTGACGCGGATGGCGTTGAGGAACGCGGCGCGGGTGAGGATGTCGCTGGGCTTGCGGTCGGCGAGGGTCATCTGGACGATCGCCAGGCCCGTGCGATAGGCGTTTTCCTGGCGGTCGCGATACGGGGCGGGGATCGCCGCCGAGCCGGGCAGCGACATGCCGAGCGCCTCGCACAGCGCGTTCATCGTCGTCGCGGTGCCCATCGTGTTGCACCAGCCGGTGGACGGCGCCGACGACGCGACCAGCTCGATAAAGCCCTTATAATCGATCTCGCCCGCGGCGAGCATCTCGCGCGCCTTCCACACGATCGTGCCCGATCCGGTGCGCTCGCCCTTGAACCAGCCGTTGAGCATCGGGCCGACCGACAGCGCGATCGAGGGGAGGTTGACCGTGGCGGCGGCCATCAGGCAGGCCGGGGTGGTCTTGTCGCAGCCGATGGTGAACACGACGCCGTCGATCGGATAGCCATAGATCGTCTCGACCAGGCTCAGATAGGCGAGGTTGCGATCGAGCCCGGCGGTCGGGCGCTTGCCGGTTTCCTGGATCGGATGCGTGGGGAATTCGATCGCGATGCCGCCGGCGTCGCGAATGCCCTCGCGCAGGCGATCGGCGAGGACGAGGTGATGGCGGTTGCAGGGGACGAGGTCGCTGCCGGTCTGGGCGATGCCGATGATCGGGCGGCCCGACTGGATCTCCTCCAGGCTGATGCCGTAGTTGAGATAGCGCTCGACATAGAGCGCGGTCATGTCGGGATTGGCGGGATTGTCAAACCAAGCGCGCGATCTGAAACGCCGGGTTTGCGCATCGGCATTGTCGGTCAAAACGTCATCCCCTCTCGCTGCCAGCGGCTTTTCGCCGCTTGTCCGGGCCTGAATACCCGCACTCCCGGCGAATAGGAAGCATATATATCATACAAATCTTTTGTGACGAGAAAGCCACAGCTTTTCGGCCTTCGACACGAAGGTATGTTATATATGATAAATCTGTTGCCGGAGGTTCGGCTTCGCGATATCGCAGCAGCAACAGCATTCCGCGGATCCAGCGGGAGCTATCAACCTGGGGAGGTATTATGCAGTTCAAATCGACTCTGTGCGCGTCCGTCTCGGCCGTGATCGGCCTGGCGCTGGTCCCATCTGCCGCACTGGCGCAGACCGCGCAGGAATTGCCCAAGCCCACCAATTCCAGCGCTGACAGCATCAATTCGGCGTCGCCCGACGCCGCGGTGCAGGAAACGCCGAGCGAAGACGAAGCCATCGTCGTCACCGGCCTTCGCCGCAGCCTCGAATCGGCGCAGGCGATCAAGAAGAATTCGGACGGCATCGTCGACGCGATCGTCGCCGAAGACATCGGCAAGCTGCCCGACACCTTCGCCTCCTCGGCGCTGCAGCGCGTCGCCGGCGTGAACGTCACCCGCGGCGGCGGCGAATCGGCAGGTGTGACGGTGCGCGGTCTGCCCGATCTCACCACCACCTATAACGGCCGCCAGATCTTCACCGCCGAGGGCCGCTACGTCCAGATCCAGGATTTCCCCGCCGGCACCGTCGCCGCGCTCGAAGTCTACAAGTCCGGCCTGGCCAACCAGATCGAAGGCGGCATTGCCGGCTCGATCAACGTGCGCGGCCGCAAGCCGTTCGACTTCAAGGGCTTCGAGCTGTCCGGCTCACTCAACGGCGTGCTCTCGCAGCAGTCCGGCAAGGTCGTCCCCAACGGCAACCTGCTGATCAGCGATCGCTGGGACACCGGCATCGGCGAGATGGGCCTGCTGGTGAACGCCTCCTATGTCGGCATCAACTTCCTCGATTCGACGCGCGAACAGTCGATGGTGATCGGCACGACCGACGCGAACAACGCGCCGACCGCGCAGGCCGGGCTGCGCTTCCCCGACGCGCAGGGCAATTTCCTGGGCTATGGCGCGCGCTATCGCCCTTCGGCGAACGCAGCCTTCCAGTGGAAGCCCACCCCCGAGCTCGAAATCTATGCCGACGGTCTGTATCAGGGCTTCCGCTCGAAGGACTATAACCGCTGGATGTTCGTCCCGATCTTCGGCGGTATCACGCTGTCGAACGTCACGACCATCCCCGGCACCAACCAGGTCGCCAGCGCGACCGTCAGCGGCGCCGTGCGTCCCGACGGCTATACCGGCTCGTTCAACGGCAAGACCGACACCTATCAGGCCGGCGGCGGCGCGATCGGACCAAGGATCGCCTGACCCTCTCGGCCGACGTCGCCTATACCGACAGCACCTACACGGCCGATCTGGTCAATGTCGATTATGCGATGGCCAGCTCGCCGGTGCGCAACGTCCAGTTCGAAGTCGATCAGGATGGAGGGCCGTCGCAGCAGTACCTCAATTTCAACCTCGGCGACCCAGCCAACTATATCAGTCGTGGTCTCTACCAAGAGTATCTGGTGGTTAGCGGCCAGGACTGGCAGGCGCGCACCGACCTGTCCTACGATCTCGATCTGGGCCCGCTAAAGCGCCTTCAGGTCGGCATCCGCTACAACGACCGCAAGGCGGGCCGCGACTTCGGCAACTTCTACGTCAACAACGAAGCCGCCGGCATCCCGATGAGCTCGCTCCCGGGAGCGGATGTTCGCGCAACCTTGCCGGGCTTCGCCTATAACGACGCGCAGCCGAACCACTTCTATGCGGCGATCACGCGAGACAGCATCCGCGACAATCTCGTCGCGCTGCGCAGCTTCTTCGGCACGCCCGAGGGCCGGCCGGCGTTCAATCCGCTCGAGAATTTCCGTGCGAATGAAAAGGCCTATGCCGGCTATGCCCAGATCAAATACGGCTTCGATCTCGGCTCGACCGTCATCGACGGCCTGATCGGCCTCCGCGCGGTAAAGACCAAGACCTCGGTCAGCGGCTATGGTTCGGTCGACGGTTCGATCATCCCGGTCACCGCCGAAAGCGAATATACCGACTATTTGCCGAACGTCAGCGCACGCGTCGGGCTCACCGACAAGCTCCAGCTGCGACTTGCGTATACCCAGACGCGTACCCGGCCGAGCTTCTTCGATCTTCGGCCGACGATCACGCTGGGCCAGCCGGTGGATCCCAGCACCTTCCCCGATGGCGATCCGTGCAAGGCTCCTGGCGCGGCAACCGACCCGTCGTGCGACGATCGTCTGCGCCGTGGCGGCTCGGGTGGCAATCCCAACCTCAAGCCGCTGACCGCCGACAATTACGACGCCAGCCTCGAATATTATTTCTCGCGGACGGGCTCGTTCACCGCGGCGGTCTTCCGCCACGATGCCAACGGCTTCCTGGCGACCGTCGACAACCGCTACACCGATCCGACCTATGGTCCGGTGCGCATCTCGCAGCCGGTCAATCTGGGCCAGACACGGCTCCAGGGTGTCGAGCTCGCCTTCACCAGCTTCCTCGACATCGACGGGCTGCCGGATTGGACCAAGGGTTTCGGCGTGCAGGCCAACGGCACCTATATCGATGCCAAGGGCGACCTGATCCCGAGCTTCGCGGCAACCTATGGCGGCGAGCAGCAGGCCTTCCCGGGCGTGTCGAAATGGTCGGGCAACATCGTCGCGCTGTACGAGAAGCCGCAATTCTCGGCGCGTCTGGCCTATAACTACCGCTCGAAGTTCGTGTCCTACTACAGCCTCGAGGCGCTCGATCCGATCGCCCACCCGATCATCGAAAAGGGCCGTGGCCAGCTCGACTTCTCGACCTCGGTCACTCCGCTGCCGAACGTGACCTTCGCGTTCGACGTGGTGAACGTGCTGGGCAACCCGCTGCAGCGCTCGCGCCAGTACAACACCGGCGACAGCTACACGCGCCAGGTGATCTATCTCGAGCGAGCCTATTCCCTCGGCGTTCGGTTCCGCTTCTGAGCGTAAGGGAGGAATGGACATGCACCGCCGTTTCTTCCTCGCCGCCACAGCACTCCTCTCCGCTCTCGCCGTCCCGGGTTCGCCCGGGGCGGCGCAGAGTGCGGGCGGGGCAGGCGACAAGATCATCAACGATCCCCGCGTGCCGGCGCTGACGGCCTATGGGCTCAACCTTCCGCCGCAAGTTCGCGACGACAAGTCGGTCCAGTTCGGCAAGGCGATGCGGATTGCGCTCTCCGGACATGCCGATTTCTGGCGGATCGGGGTGATTACCCCCACGCTCAAGCCGGTGAAGAAGGGCGATCGCATCGTCATCGCCTTCTGGGCGCGCGCGGTGCAGACCGAGAATGGCGCGCCCGGCAAGATCGGCCGCGTCCAGCTCGAAGCCACGCCGGTGGTTCGGACGATCTTCGAGAAATCGTTCGAGCTCACGCCCGAATGGAAGATGTATCAGCTCGCCGGCAATGCCGACCAGGACTATAAGCCCGGCGCGCTCAACGCCGCGCTCCATCTCGACAGCGCCAAGCAGGTGCTCGAGATCGGCCCGGTGTTTATCCTCGACTACGGCCAGCCTGCGCAATGAAATGGCGCTGGGCAATTGCGGGTCTCGGTGTCGCGCTCGCGGGCGCGGCGCTGGCGAACAACCCGCAATTCCCCGGCGCCGACCCGCATGCGATGTTCATCGGCGACGAACTGTGGGTGTTCCCGACCGGCGGGCCCGGCAAGGTCTGGCAGAATGAGCGTTTCCGCGCCTTTTCGTCGAAGGACCTCAAGACCTGGACGCCGCGCGGCGACCTGATCAGCGCCGAGGATATCGGCTGGATCAAGGAGGACGGCGCGCCCGCGCATTTCCTCTGGGCGCCCGGCGTCGCGACGCGCGGCGGCAAATATTATCTCTATTTCTCGGTCGGCCCGCAAAATCCGACGCCGAGCCGGATCGGGGTTGCCGTCGCCGATCGACCCGAGGGGCCCTATCGCGACAGTGGCCGACCGCTGGTCAACGACGGCGGCAACGGCTTCGAGGCGATCGACCCGATGGTGTTCGTCGATCCCAAATCGGGCAAGGCCTATCTCTATGCCGGCGGAAGCGCCGGCGCGACGCTGCGCGTCTGGGAGCTCGGCCCCGACATGATCAGCATTGCGCGCGAGATCAAAGTGGCAACCCCCGCCAATTTCACCGAGGGCGCCTTCGTGCACGCGCGCGGCGGCACCTATTATCTCTCCTACAGCCACGGCCATTGGAATGCCGGCGACTATTCGGTCCATTATGCCACCGCCAGCTCGCCGACCGGCCCGTGGACCTATCGCGGCGCGATCCTGACCAGCGATGCGCGTCACCAGGGCCCCGGTCATCACAGTTTCGTCCGCACGCCTTCGGGCAAATGGCTGATCGTCTACCATCGCTGGGAGCGCGGTCCCGGGCCCGGCCCCTATAAAGGTACGCGGCAAATCGCGATCGACACGCTCCATTATGCCCCAGACGGCCGTATCCTGCCGGTCCGTATGACCGATGGCGCCGCCTCGCCGACGCTGCCGCTGCGTTGAGCCCGCTTGACGTCGCCGCGCGCAGCGGGGGATGAAAGGCGATGCTCCGTCGCCTGCTGATCCTCCTGCTGCTCGCCGCCACGCCGGCCGCCGCGCAGACTCCCCATTTCGCCGGCGGGCAGTTGATCGTCGACGGCAAGCCGTTCCTCATCCTCGGCGGCGAGCTTGGCAATTCGAGCGCGTCGAACCGCGAATGGCTCAAGCCGCACTGGCCGCGGCTCAAGGCAATGCACCTCAACACCGTGCTCGCCCCGGTGAGCTGGGAGCTGATCGAGCCGCAGGAAGGCAGGTTCGACTTCGCCACCGTCGATTGGATGATCGAGGATGCGCGCGGCGCCGATCTGCGCCTCGTGCTGCTGTGGTTCGGCGCCTGGAAGAATTCGATGTCGACCTATGTTCCCGCCTGGGTGAAGCGCGACGAGAAGCGCTTTCCGCGGGCGATGGACGCCGGGGGCAAGCCGCAGGAGATCCTCTCGGCATTCGGCACCGGAACGCGCAACGCCGATGCCCGCGCCTTGGCCGCGCTGATGCGGCATTTGCGCGAGGTCGACGGCGATCGCCACACGGTGATCCTGATCCAGGTCGAGAACGAGATCGGCTTCCTGCCCAGCGCGCGCGAGCACGGGCCGATTGCGGATGCGGCCTTTGCAGAGGGTGTGCCGGGTGCACTTGCCAGCCCGCATCAATCGGGACGCGTGCCATGGAGCGCGGCATATGGCGCTGCCGCCGAGGAGACGTTCACTGCGGAACATTATCGTCGATACACGACCTTCGTCGCGGCGGCGGGAAAGCGCGAATATCCGCTGCCGATGTACGTCAACGGCGCGCAGGGTCGCCCCGGCGTCAAGCCCGGCGGCTATCCGAGTGGAGGGCCGTTGACGCACCTGTTCGGCACTTGGGGGCGCGACGACGACGCAATCGATTTCATCGCGCCGGACATCTATTTCCCCAATTTCGCGGAGATCGTCGCGGGATACGCAATCCCGGGCAATCCCCTGTTCGTGCCCGAGGCGAACAATGCCGGCGAGCCGCGCGCGGCGGCCAATGCCTGGGGCGTCATCGCGAAGCATCGCGGCTTCGGCTTCAGCCCCTTCTCGATCGAGAATATCGATCCCGAGGGCGCTGCGCGTCTGGGCGGGCTCTATGCGCTGCTCGAAGGCCTCACCCCCGAGATCGTCCGCGCCCAGGCGGCAAACCGCATCCGCGGCTTCTCGCCCCCGGTGAGCTTCGACAATCAGGCTGACGAGACCCCGCAGGTCGCGACGCTCGGGCCCTATCGCTTCACGGTGAGCTTCGTCGATCCGTGGACGCCCAAGGACAAGCAGGTCCCCGCCGAGCATGGCGGCGCCATCCTGTGGCTCGGCGGCGAGGACTATCTCGTCGCGGGCAGCGGCATCACCGTCACGGCCGAGCCTGCCGACGGCAAGGGCCGGGCCGGGCTCGATAGCGTCGAGGAAGGGACCTATGTCGATGGCCGCTGGGCGCCGGGCCGCCGCTTGAATGGCGATCAGACCCATCAGGGTCGCCACATCCGCCTGCCGCCCGACGCGCAGGGCGCCCAGCGCGTCCGCCTCTATCGTTACGGCTGAGCCACCAATTGGCGGCTCGCGCGTTGCGGGTGCCATGGAAAAGCTCTGGTTCATCACCAACACCAATTCGGGTACTGCCACGCAGGCCAAGTGCGAGGCGCTCGAAGCGGTGTTCGCCGAGCGCGGGCTGACGCTTGCCGGCAAGACCGAGTTCCCCGACCAGAAACTGCCCGAGCCCAAGGCGCTCGACGCCGCTAAGGTGGATACGGTCGTGCTGTTCGCCGGCGACGGCACGATCAACGCGGCCTTGTGTGCGCTCGGCACATGGCAGGGCGATTTCCTGATCCTGCCTGGCGGGACGATGAACCTGCTCGCCAAGGCGCTGCACAGCGAACTCGATCCGCAGAAGATCGTCCATGCCGCGCATGTCGCCAAGCGGCGGGTCGCTTTGCCCTTTGTCGAGGCGGGGCCGCATCGCGCCTTTGTCGGGCTGATCCTCGGGCCCGCGGCCACCTGGTTCCGCGCGCGCGAGGCCGTGCGCAAGGGCAAGCCCGGCCGGCTGGTCGCGGCGGTGCGCGGTGCCTGGCGGCGGACCTTTGGCGGGCGCGGCATCCGCGTCGACGGCGCGCCCAAGCTGGGCGACGATTATCAGGCGGTGTTCGTGACGCCGCACCTCGAAGGGCTCGACGTCGCCGCGGTCGATGCGCGCGATTGGGGCGCGATCGCCCAGCTGGGCTGGGAATGGGTGACCGGCGATTGGGTCGCCGCGCGCGCGGTCACCGAGGCGCGGACCCAGCGTCTCAAGGTGCGCGGCCGCAAGCCGGTGCTCGCCTTGTTCGATGGCGAGCCCGTCACGCTCGAGCCGGCACAGCCGATCACCGCGGGCAAGAGCCTCGAGACCTTCATTACCTCGCGGGAGGCGGCGGCATGACCAGGCTTTTCCACGTCAGCGACGTCCATTTCGGCCGCGAAGACAAGGCGGCGGTCGAATGGTTTGATCGCACGGTGCGCGAAGAGCAGCCCGACGCGATCATCATGACCGGCGACCTGACGATGCGCGCGCGCTCCGCCGAGTTCGCCGCCGCGTCGAAATGGCTAGAGAGCCTGGGGCGACCGGTGACGGTCGAGGTCGGCAATCACGACTTGCCCTATTTCAATCTCTGGGCGCGCTTCTTTACGCCGTACAAGCGCTATCGCGCGCTCGAGCGGATGATCGAGAAGCCGCTCGACGTGAAGGGCGTCGCGGTGGTGCCGCTCAAGACCACGGCGCGATTCCAGATGCGGTTCAATTGGGCCAAGGGCTATGTCAGCAGCCACGCGCTGCAGCAATCGCTCGCGCTGGTCGAGGCAGTGCCGAAGGGCGACCTGATCTTCGTCGCCGCGCACCATCCGCTGATCGAGGCGGGGACCCGCGCCACCTCGCAGACCCGCCGCGGCGGCGCGGCGCTCGAAGCGCTGGCGACCGCGGGCGCGCACGCCGTGCTCACCGGCCATGTCCATGACCCGTTCGACATCGAGCACCAGGTTGCCGGCGGCACGGTCCGCCTGATCGGCGCCGGCACGCTTTCCGAGCGCGTCCGCGACAAGCCGCCGTCGTTCAACGAGATCCGCGTGACGGGCGGCAGCTTCGAAACGATCGCCCGCTTCAAGGGCGAAGGCGCCGTGCCGCTCTGAGGATGTTCCTCCCTGCTCGCAGGGAGAGGTTAGGGGTGCGTACGCGCGTCTGCGCGCCAAGGACTCTATCGCCCGGGCATGAAAGCATCGCATCCCAACCGATGCCAACCCTCCCCGAGGTCCCCCGTGAAAGCGAAGGCGTATTAGGGCGTCGACTCATAAACCGGGCTGGCAGGAAGCGCCCACTTGCAGACATGGACACCGCCGCTACGCTGTCGGCATGACGATCAGCATGCTGCTTCTTTGCGGTGCCATTGCAGGCCTGATTCTCGGTAGCCTCATCCCGCGTCAGCGGATTGGCTGCTTCGTCTTGTTCGTCGTCCCCATTGCAATGGTGGTGTATGTCAGCCGATGGCAGGCGGTGCATCCGGAGAACATTCGTTCTACCAGCGGCCTCGATTTCATCTTTGTACCGCTTTGGCCGAGCCTGGCGGCGCTCGCCGGATTCTATGTAGCGAGGGCACTCCGTGCCTCGATCGTGCGAAGGCGCCGCGACGACAGCTAACCACCAATCTCGGCGTTCGGCCCTCATACCGGGAGCGGTCGTCTATGGGTTCACGACCTAGGTCTTGAACAACCCCAGCGGACCGCGGCCCGCGGTGCTCCACGTCGCCCAGTTCGGAAAGACATAGGGCATGTCGGCATCCGAAACGCCGTGCCAGCGCGCGATCGCGCCGATATATTCCTCCTGCGCCACGGCGGGCACGAAACGGCCTTCGCTGCTGACGTCGTTGGCGCCGCCCAGCACCGGATCGGGATAGGCGCCGAAAATGCCGCCGGGCGCCAGGTTTCCGCCCACGACCAGATGGTTGCTGCCCCAGGCATGGTCGGTGCCGTTCTGGGCGTTGCCGCGGAAGGTGCGGCCGAAGTCGCTCATCGTGAAAGCCGTGACGTTCTCGCCCATGCCGAGCGCCTGCATCGCGCGATAGAAGCCAGCCAGCGCCTGCGCGAGATCGCGCATAAGGTTCGCATGGGTGCCGGTATCGTTGTTGCCGCCGGCGACCTGGCCCGAATGATTGTCGAACCCGCCCTGGCTGACCAGGAAGGTCTGGCGGCCATGGCCCAGGCTGTTGCGCGCCTCGATCATCCGCGCGACGCGCATCAGCTGGCGCGCGACATCGCTGGTCAGCGCCGCGCCGCTCTCGTTGACGAAATAGCCGTCGACGGTGCTGGTCGCGCTGATGATCGCGTTCGCCGTGGTCGCCTGGCCATAGGCGGCGTTGATGTCGCGGCTGGTGCCCTCGGTAATCGCACCCAGCCCGGTGCTGCTTGCCAGCGCATCGATCGCGGCATTCTTCGCGGCGTTGGCGGCGTTGCCGCTCGCCGAATAGCCGCTTCGCCCCAGCGTACCGGTCGAGGGAAGGACGAGCGCCGACGAGGTCCGGCCCAGCGTCGCGAGGTTCGACCCGGCGAGCGAGATCATCGAGGGCAGGGGCGTGCTGCCCATGCGATCGGTGATGCGGCCCATGAAGCCATCGAGGCTGACGTCGCGCGCGCGCAGGCCCTGCCAATGCGCCTGCTCGTCGGCATGGCTCATCAAATTGGTCGGGCGCAGATCGGGCCGCGAGGCATAGGTCGACTTGGTCAGCGGCGCGAACAGCGTGCCGGCGTTGAGCACCAGCGACAGCGCACCTTCGTCCCAGAGCGGACGTAACGCAGTCATTGCCGGGTGCAGCGCATACGGGGCGTTGGTCAGCGCGGTCAGCGCCGGCGCCTTGATGCCCACGCTGCCGCGCGCGGCGAGATAGGCCGAATGCCGGCCGTCGGTGGGGATCACCATGTTCCAGCCGTCATTGCCGCCGAACAGGAAGACGCCGACCATCGCGCGATAGCTGCCATTGGGGGCGGCAATCGCGGAGGTCCGGCCGAGTTGGCCCATGGCGGCAAGCGCGCCCGAACCGGCGACGAGGCGCGTGAAATCGCGGCGGGAAAGCGTCATCTTCGTCTTCCTCTTAGCGGTCGGCCAGGAACAGCGGGCTGGATGCTGCGACATAGAGCATCATCTGCGCGCGCCTGCGGGCCTGGAGGGTGGGATCGGCGTTCGTAATCGGCGTCGCGGCGGCCTTGAGCGCAGCCTTTTGCGCGTCGCTCAGCGTATTGGCGAAAAGCAGAAGGTCGATCCGCGCCACGGTCGCATCGAGATCGGCGGCCAGCGTCTCCCAGCTCGACCATTGCGGCTGGCTCAGCGTCGAGAGCGGCAGGCCGGAGTTCGAGCGCGAATTCCGAACGCGTGGCGTCGCCGCTCACCGTCCAGTCATAGATGAAATTGTGCCAGCGCAGCGCGTTCGAGGTGTTGAGCAGCTTCGAGACCGGGCTACGCAGTGTCGTGCTGCCGGGCAGCGGATAATCCTGCGGGTAGAAGCCGAACACCGAAGGCGCACGCATCACCGGCTGGCCGAGCGCGGTGTCGCGCGTGGTGAAGACATAGCCGTCGGTGTTGAAGCCGATCGCGCGGGCGAGCGACGTCATCAGCAGGATCGGCTCCTTGAGCTTGCCCGAGGTCGCGGTGGGCACCGCGCGGGCCTCGCTGTCGGTCAGGATCGCGCGGACGACGGCCTTCAGGTCGCCGCGCACGCCGCTGCCATTGTTGGCGAACACCGCCGCGACGCGGCCGACATAGGCGGGCGTCGGGTTAGGCGTGACGAGCTGGGCGATCAGGAACTTGGAGACGAAGGGCGCAGTCGAGGCATTGTTGAACGCGGCATCGACCACCGCGGCGACGCTGGCATCCTGCGCCGCGCCGGCGCCGACGCTGGTGCCGAGGAACGACTTGGCCGTGGCGTCATAGCGTGCCGTCACGGGGATCATCGGCTTCGAATAGTCGCGGGCATTGCCATCGGTGATCGCGGCGCCGCCGACCCGGGCATAGGTCCAGCCGGTCAGTGCCTTGGCGACGCCCTTGATGTCGTCGGTGGTGTAATTGGGCATGCGCGCGCCGGTCGAATTGAGCTTGGGCGTGCCGTCGGCGTTGAGCTGGTCGGGGCCCATCGAGAAGAGCTGGAGCAGCTCGCGGGCATAATTCTCCGACGGCGCCGACTTGTTGCTGTCGGCCATGTCGAGATAGTCGCCCATGTAGCCGAGCATCGTCACCTGGGCGAGGATGTCGCGGTAATTGCCAAAGGCGTTGGTCAGGAAGATCTGGTTGAGCGCGGCGATGCCGGCGGCCGAATTCACTTCGGCTTCGGAGGCGACGACCATCTCGCCGATCGCAAGCGCGACGCGCTGGCGCAGCTGGTCCTGCCCCATCACCGCATCGGCATAGAAGCGCATCGCGACGGGGGTGCGCGAGAAATGCGCGCGCGCGCAGATCGTGTCGCCGCTGGTGCAGAAATCACGGCGCACTTCGCCGGCGGCGATATCGGCATAGCTGCTGCCCGAGGCGGCGAATTGCTCGTCGAGCCAGCCATTGACGCCCAGGCTGCGGATGCGCGCGATCGTGTCGGCGGTCGGGCCGAAGGTTGCCTGCTTGGCGAGCCGCGCGGCTTCGCCGTCGAGCCGCCTGGCCTCCGCGGCGGGATCGACCGTCGGCGTGACGGTGACGATGCCGCCGGTGGGCGTTCCACCCGCCGCGCTGCCGCCGCTGCTGCCACCGCCGCCGCCGCATGCGCTCAGCGCAAGGAACATCGCCGTGCCCAGCACGGTCCAAGACTTTGACGCGATCATCGAATTCCCCGCTCGGCTCCACTCGGCCGATCTGCGTTGCCTCCCGTCATTATAGAGCGGCGAGCCAGCGTAAGCCGTGGAACTAGCAGAGATATTTAACCAAAAGATGAAGGCGCTATCGTCGTGCCCGTAACGATCCCGCTATCCCGGCCTTTTCGCTAGCGCCGCCAATGGCGCATCTGGGGATAGAGCGCCGTGCGGGTGAGACCCCAATATTGCAGCAGCGGCACGCCAAAGCTGCGTCCCTGCGCAAAATTCTCGGCGATATTGGCGCCGTCGCCGCGATAGCCATGATCGTGGAAGACGATGCGCGGGTCGAGCGGGATCGCGCAGGCGGCGGCATAGGACCAGGCGATCGCCGCCATCTCCTCGCCCGGATCGGGGGACACCGCGTCGTGGTCCGCGCCGGGGTCGGCGACGGCGATGTGGCCGGCCTCGTGGAGCATATCGCCGGGAAAGGCGAGCCGTTCGGGATCGACCACCAGCACGCCGCGGCGCACCGTCATCCCCGGCAGGAAGGTTTCGCCGGGCAGGTCATCCTGCTCGACGGCGATCCCCGCCTCGGCGAGGAAGCCCAGGATGCGGGCGGTCTCTGGCGTGTCGAACGGGCGCATCGCCGCACTCTAGCCGGGCCGCGCCGACATGCAAAAGGGGCGGCCCGTTGCCGGACCGCCCCTCTTGTTCGAAGGCCGGAAGCTTAGCGCTTCGAGAACTGGAAGCTGCGGCGGGCCTTGGCCTTACCGTACTTCTTACGCTCGACGGCGCGGCTGTCGCGGGTCAGGAAGCCGGCGGCCTTGACGGGCGCGCGCAGGATCGGCTCGAACTTGGTCAGCGCCTGGCTGATGCCGTGCTTGACTGCGCCGGCCTGGCCCGAGAGCCCGCCGCCCTTGACGGTGCAGATCACGTCATACTGGCCGGTGCGCTCGGCAACGCCGAACGGCTGGTTGATGACGAGGCGCAGCGTCGGACGCGCGAAATAGACTTCCTGATCGCGGCCGTTGATCGTGATCTTGCCGGTGCCCGGCTTGATCCACACGCGGGCAACGGCATCCTTGCGGCGGCCGGTTGCATAAGCGCGGCCGAACTTGTCGAGTTCCTGCGCGCGCAGCGGGGTGGTGTTCGTCGGGGCGTCGAGCTGGCCGGCGAGATACGCGTCGGCGCGCTGTTCGGACGAAGCCTGCGCGTTGGCCGCAACGGCCTGTTCGCCCGAGGCGATCGCGCCCAGATCGGAAAGGGACTGGCGGTTGTCGGACATTATGCGCCCACCTTGTTCTTGCGGTTCATCGACGCGATGTCGAGGACTTCGGGGTTCTGCGCTTCGTGCGGATGATCGGTGCCGGCGAAGATGCGCAGGTTGCGCATCTGCTGGCGGCCGAGCGGGCCGCGCGGGATCATGCGCTCGACGGCCTTCTCGAGCACGCGCTCGGGGAATCGGCCTTCGAGGACCTTGGCCGCAGTGATCTCCTTGATGCCGCCGGCATAGCCGGTGTGCTTGTAGTAGACCTTGTCCTGCAGCTTCTTGCCCGTGAAACGGATCTTGTCCGCGTTGATCACGATGACATTGTCACCGCAATCGAGGTTCGGGGTGAAGCTCGTCTTGTGCTTGCCGCGCAGCACGTTGGCGATGATCGTCGCCGCACGACCGACCACCAGGCCGTCGGCATCGACGATATGCCACTTCTTCTCCACCTCGTGCGGCTTGACCGACTTGGTGGTCTTCATCAGCTCCTTCATGGGGCCGGGACCTTTCGAGTAAAAAGCGAACGCGCCAGCCACAGGGCCGGCGCGATTGAGGGCCCTTTGCGCAAAAGCCTCGCGAAAGTCAACAAATGCGTGGCTTTGCTGACAGGTATTATAATACCGCCGACTTCCACTGCCGCCAATATGGCGCGTTCAGCGCATGCGACCGACGGCGTGTGCGCCCCAGACGGTCGCGATCACGAGCAGCGCGCCGGTCAACTGGTGCAGCGCGGCGAGGGCGATGTTCACGCCGCTCATCACCGTGGCGATGCCGAGCAGGATCTGGAGCCCGAAGGCGCTATGGATCGCGATCGAGGCGCGCCGATCGATCCCGCGGACGCGCCGCGCCAGCACGACCAGCGCGGCGACCACCACCCAGGCCCACCAGCGATGGACGAAATGGACGATCGCCGGATCGTTGAACAGGGCGTCCAACACGGGACGGCCCTCGATCGTGGCGCCCGGGAAGACATGCCCGTTCATCAGCGGCCATTCGTTGGTGACCAGCCCGGCGTTGAGCCCGGCGACCAGCGCGCCGAACAGCAATTGGACGAAGAGGATCGCAAGTGTCGCGCCGCCGAGCGCGGTCAGCCGCGCCGGTCGGGCCCGACCGTCCAGCGCCAGGGTGCGCAGGTCGAGCGCGGTCCAGACGATCCCGGCGAGCGTGAACAGCGCGACCAGCAGGTGGGTGGCGAGGCGGAGATGGCTGACATCGGTGCGCACGCTCAGCCCGGACTTGACCATCCACCAGCCGATCGCACCCTGCAGACCGCCCAGTGCGAGCAGCGCGACCAGCCGCCCGCCATAGCCGCGCGGGATCTGCCGCCGTATCGCGAACCAGATCAGCGGCAGCGCGAAGGCGACGCCGATCAGCCTGCCGAGCAGCCGGTGGAGATATTCCCAGAAGAAGATCGCCTTGAACCCGGCAAGCGTCATGCCCTGGTTGAGCTGCTGATATTCGGGGATGCGCTTGTAATGGGCGAATTCGGCCTGCCACTGCGCATCGTTGAGCGGCGGGATTACGCCCGAGATCGGCTTCCACTGGGTGATCGACAGCCCCGACTCGGTAAGCCGCGTGATCCCCCCGATCACGACCATCAGCACGATCAGCCCGGCGACGAAGAACAGCCAGGTGGCCAGCGCGCGCGGGCGGGCGGTGGAGGGGAGGGGAGTCATCTGGAGCACCGGGCCTGTCTAGAGCCGCGCCAGGGGGTTGACCAGTCCGGCCTCGCCCAGCGCCCGCGTCCGGCTGCTGCCCGATTCGAGCCGAGCGGCGTACAACGCGCCTTTTGGCAAATGCACATGCAAGTGCGTCGTCGGGCCGGCCCATCGCCCTTTCCGCCGCGCGCTCACGAAAATCGTGAAGATTCAATGCGCTTCGACTTTGGACGGGCGCAATTCCGCGGGTGTCACCGGCCGCAATAGCAGCGCTTGACAAAGACCCAACTATAAAAAGATAAAGTATACGGAATACGAAGACTGCCTTGTTTCTTTCGCTTGGGGGAGAATGACGATGCGCACGTTGCCGACCGTATCCAGATACGTCTTGCTTCTATCGACTGCGGCCCTCGTCTCTTCCTGCCGGGGCGATTCCGAAGGGACCGTCACGGTAGCCGAAGCCGCGACGACGGTGGCCGCGGCCGCGCCGGTTCCAGCCGCCCTCGATGCCAATGGCTGCCAGACCGGCACGTGGAGCGTCGTCGCCATGCCCGATGCCCCGGCGGTCCAGCTGCAATCCGCGCATTTCGCGATCCGCTGGAGCGGCACCACGACCACGACTGCCGCCGCGCAAGCCGCGGCGAACGAGCTTGAATCGATCTACACCCAGTTCGTCGACCAGATCGGCTTCCCCGCACCCTCGTGCAACAGCACCGCGAAGAAGAAGGTCAATATCTGGGTCGGCGATTTCGGGCTCAGCGGCGGCGTCGACGGGTCGGGCAATCCCGGCATGTGGATCGGGCCGGGTGGGCTCGCCGACAATTTCGGGCTGGCGCATGAATTCACCCATGCGCTGCAGGGCGCGACCGGCGGCTTGCGCGATTCGCCCTATGTCGGCTGGATGTGGGAGAGCCACGCCAATTGGATGGCGACCCAGCGCCCGCAATATCGCACCAACGTCCATTGCTCCGAACTGATGGTCAACGCGCCGCACCTCTATTACGGCTCCACCCGCGATCGCTACTGCAACTTCCAGTTCTGGGAGTATCTCAAGAACGTCCATGGCTATGCGGCGGTCAACAACATCTGGCGCAATGCGCCCAAGACCACCGACGCCAATTATCTTACTGCCGACCCGTTCACCGTGCTGATGACCAACATGGGCTGGTCGGTCTCGCAGCTGAACGACTTTTTCGGCCAATGGGCGATGCACAACGTCAATTGGGACTATACCGATCCCGACGGCACCGATCATGGCGCGATCATGCGCGCCGCCTATGGCAGCAACAATGCGGCGCTGAACGGCGACTATGGCTATAACGGTTATCGCCTCAACCGCATGACGCGGCTCGACCCGGTCAATTTGACCACGCGCAAATTCTCGGTGCCCTTTTCCCAGGCGCCGCAGCGCTGGGGCTATAACCTCGTCCGCCTGATCCCGGACAGCGGCGCCACCAGCATCGGCGTCACCTTCCGCGGGGTCACTCAGTCGGCGACCAACACCACCAGCCTGCCGGGCCTGGCCAACGAGCCGACCAGCATCCCGGCGCCGAACTCGGGCTGGCGCTGGGGCGTGGTGGCGATCACCCAAAGCGGGGGCAGCCGCTACAGCGCGCTGCAAAGCTCGAGCAACGCCACGATCAACTTCGCGCTGCAGACCGGCGACCAGGGTGTCTACATGATCGTGCTCGCCGCCCCGACCGCCAATCAGAAGATCCGCTGGGATCAGCCCTATTACAGCGTCTATCGCTATCCCTGGATGGTGCAGCTCACCAGCGCGCAGCCCCAGGGCTTCGAGACCGGCGCGCCGGCGCCGATCTCCGGCGGGCATCAGCATAGCAATGGCGGCGGCTGGGTCGCATCTGGCGCGACCGTGGCGTCGACGGCCTATGTCGGTCCCTATGCCCGAGTTTATTCGGGATCGGTCACCGGCAACGCGCGAGTCGAGGATCACGCGTCGGTCTTTGGTGGAACGCTGTCGGGCAGCGCCGTGGCGAGTGGCCTGACCGTGGTGGCGGGCAACACCTCGCTCGCCAGCACCGCAAAGGCCAAGACCAGCTTCATGCCGCTCGGCTATTTCGAGCCCAATATCGCACTAACCGGCACCGCCCAGCTGATCGGCGATGTCGAGCATCGCGGCGGCGCATCGCCCAATCATGGCGTGTTCTTCGGTTTCGTCGATCCCACCACGATCACCGATGCCGCGCAGGGTGCCAACCTCACCGCGCCGCCGACCGAAGTCACCGCGACGCCTAGCTATAGCTGGCCCTGATCCTGGCAGCGGAGCCTCTCTCCCGACGGGGAGGGGCTCCAGCGCTAGTCAGGCCCGGGCGCCGCCCTCCGCCGCGCTTTCGTTGTAGCGCAGCGCCTTGAGCACCGTGTCGACGATGTTCTCGGCATTGAGGCCGGCCTCGGCATATTGCAGCTCGGGCTTGTCCTGATCCTGGAAGATGTCGGGCAGGCGCATCGTGCGCAGCTTGAGCCCGCCATCGATCAGCCCCTGGTCGCTCGCCATGGTGAGAACGTGTGCGCCAAGGCCGCCAACCGCATTTTCCTCGATCGTCACGGCGACTTCATGGCTAGTCAGCAGCTTGCGGATCAGCTCCTCGTCGAGCGGCTTGGCAAAGCGCAGATCGGCGACGGTGGTCGAAAGCCCCTTGGCTTCCAGCGTGTCGGCGGCCTTGAGCGCTTCGGCGAGCCGCGTGCCGAGCGAGAGGATCGCCACGGTCTTGCCTTCGCGGACGATGCGCCCCTTGCCGATCGCGAGCTGCTGCGGGACCGCGGGAAGTTCGACGCCGGTGCCGTTGCCGCGCGGATAGCGCAGCGCGATCGGCCCCGAATTGTGCAGCGTCGCGGTGTGGGTCATATGGACCAGCTCGGCCTCGTCGGCTGCGGCCATCACCACGAAATTGGGCAGCGTCGCCAGATAGGTGACGTCGAAACTGCCGGCATGGGTCGCGCCGTCGGCGCCGACCAGCCCGGCACGGTCGATCGCGAAGCGGACGGGCAGGTTCTGGATCGCGACGTCGTGGACCACCTGGTCATAGGCGCGCTGGAGGAAGGTCGAATAGATCGCGCAGAACGGCCGCATGCCCTGGGCGGCAAGGCCCGCGGCGAAAGTGACGGCGTGCTGCTCGGCGATGCCGACGTCGAAGGTGCGATCGGGATGCGCCTTGCCGAACCGATCGAGCCCGGTACCCGAGGGCATTGCCGCCGTGATGGCGACGACGCGCGGATCGGCATCGGCTTCCTTGATCAGCTGGTCGGCGAACACATTCTGATAGGCGGGCGGCCCGGGGGGCGCCTTGGCCTGGGCGCCGGTGATCACGTCGAACTTCTGGACGCCGTGATATTTGTCTGCCGCGGCCTCGGCAGGCGCATAGCCCTTGCCCTTCTTGGTGACGACATGGACGAGGATCGGGCCGTGCTCGCTGTCCCGGACATTCTCGAGCACCGGGATCAGATGGTCGAGATTGTGCCCGTCGATCGGGCCGACATAATAGAAGCCGAGTTCCTCGAACAGCGTGCCGCCGGCGACCATGCCGCGGGCGAATTCCTCGGCCTTTTCGGCGGCGTTGTGGGCGCGCTTCGAAATGCGGCGGATCGCGCGCTTGGCGAAGTTGCGCAGGCCCAGATAGTTCGAGGAGGAGACCGTCCGCGCGAGATAGGCGGAGAGCCCGCCCACCGGCGGCGCGATCGACATGTCGTTGTCGTTGAGGATGACCACCAGCCGGTTGCCCGCGGCCTCGGCGTTGTTCATCGCTTCATAGGCCATGCCCGCGCTCATCGCGCCGTCGCCGATTACCGCGATACCCTTGCCGGGCTTGTCGCTCAGCTTGTTGGCGATGGCAAAGCCCAGCGCCGCGCTGATCGACGTCGACGAATGCGCCGCGCCGAACGGGTCATATTCGCTTTCGCTGCGCTTGGTGAAGCCCGACAGGCCGCCGCCGGTGCGCAGCGTGCGGATGCGATCGCGCCGCCCGGTCAGGATCTTGTGCGGATAGCATTGGTGCCCGACATCCCAGATCAGCCGGTCGTCGGGCGTGTTGAACACATAATGGATCGCGGTGGTCAGTTCGACCACGCCAAGCCCGGAGCCAAGGTGCCCGCCGGTGGTGCCCACCGCGCTGATGGTTTCGGCGCGCAATTCGTCGGCCAGCTGGCGCAAATCGGCGGGATCGAGCTTGCGGAGATCGGCGGGCGTGTCGACGGTGTCGAGCAGCGGCGTGCTGGGAAGGTCGGCCATTCGCCCGCTCTTACTCCAGTGATTGCGCCAAGTCGAACGCTCGAATCACTGAAAAGTCGTGGAGTTTTGGTGCAGGCCTATTCGCAGTCCGAGCATTTGCCGCGCACTTCGATCACCGGCCGCACTGGCGAGAAGCCTGCGCCGGTCGCGGCGGCGCGCACGTTCCTGGTGATGGTGTCGTCGTCGATATGCGTGGTCTGGCCGCAGCTGTCGCAGACCAGGAAGATGCAGTCGTGCAGGCAATCGGGATGCGCATTGGCGACATAGGCATTGGCGCTTTCTACGCGCCGCGCCAGATTCGCGCCGACGAAGAGGTCGAGGATCCGGTAGACGCTGTTCGCCGCGACTCGGCGGCCCTCTGCCTTGGAAACCGCTTCGGCGATGTCATAGGCCGAAGCCGGCTTGTCGAACCCGGCCAGCGCCTCGAAAACCCGCTCGCGCATCGCAGTCCATTGCTCGCCGGATTTCTCCAGCGTGCCGCGTGCCGCCTTGGTCAGGTCGGTGCCGTGGTGCTCGTGATGATCGTGCGCGTGCATGGCCTGGATGTAGGCCCGCGGGCCTCTGCGAACAAGCGTCAGTAGGTTGCGCGGCGGTTGAGATCATGCCCCAGCGCGACGAGACTCACCCCCACCAGCGTCCAGAAAATCTCGAAATCGCCGTGCGGGAGCGACAGCGCGCCGGCCATGATCCCCAGGCCGAACGCGCCCACGACCGCCGGCATCATATAGCCATGGAGCATCACGCCGCGGCCCAGCGCAAGGATCCCGAAGCCGATCGCGAAGGTCAGCCCCACTTCGTGGATCGCCGGATCGAGCAGGGCACCCGCCGACGAGATCAGCGTCAGCAGGATCGTGGTGGCAACGCAGTGCACGAGGCACAGTCCGCTGATTCCCATCGCGATGCGATCGAGACGCGCATCGATACCGCCCCATAGGCGTGCAGGAAGACTCACCGGCATGGCGAGCATATAGACCCGCCACCGCCAAGGTACAATATATCATGCACCCAAATTTGTCGCGCCCGTATCGCCGGGAGATCGCGGGCAGGGCGCCAGCCAAAAAAGAGCGGGCGTAGGCCGAGTGACGCTCTAGGGGGACGTCACTCGGCCAGGCCCGCTAGGGAACTGATATGGGCCCGGGCATCGCCTTTTCCACTCCGCTGCGCCGATGCGCGCGCGGCGTGCGGCGGCCCGTTGGTTCAGGCATGGGCGCCCAGATAATGCGACTGCGCCGCGTCGGTCGCGCTCACCGCGAGCAGGGCGCGGGCGTCGGCGGCGGTACGCAGCTTGCCGCTGCGGTCCGAGGCGGCGTCGAGCACGCGGTCGAGCAGCGCCTGACCTTCCTCCCACCAGCCGATGCCGCTGGCCGCGTTGAGGTGTCCCTGCGCCCCGGCATCGACGAAATAACTGCCCCAGCCCTTGGCGAGGCCGCGTGCCTTGTCCGCTTCGATCCACGGATCGTCGCTGCTTGCGACTACGATCGAGGGAAAGGGCAGCGGCTTGGCCGGAGTCGGCCCGAAGGCGGCGAGCTCGGGGCGCACCCCGTGCCGATCGACATCGGCCGGCGCGACGAGCAGCGCGCCCGCCACCGGCCAGCCGAAAGGTTGGCCGGCAAGCTCGGCCCACCAGGCGACGGCCAGGCAGCCCAGGCTGTGCGCGGCGAGCACGACGGGCGCCTGCGCCTGGCGAATCGCCTGGTCGAGCTTGGTCACCCAGCTATTGCGATGCGGCGCGTCCCACATGCCGAGTTCGACTCGGTGGGTGTCGGGGCGCGATTGCTCCCATAATGTCTGCCAATGCGAAGGTCCCGAGCCACCAAGTCCGGGGACGGTGAGGATGAGCGGAGACTGGTCGTCGAGAGGCGAGAAAATCGTCATTTTGTCCACTCCACGGGAGAGAGGCCGGAGCATCGATATATATCCCACTCAATTAGTGGGCAATAGCGCTGCGCCGGAATGAAGCGCGCCTGCGACAGCCGGATTCAGCCCTGAAGCTACGCACTCCCATACAGCGCGGCCTCGGCCTCGCGCCGCCGCTCGAGCCCCGGCAGCACCTTGTGCGCGGCTTCGTCCCAATGGACGAATTGCGCCTGCGCCCCGGCATAGTCGCCAGCCTTGTGCAGCTTGAGCAAGGTCGAGCCGGCGAGGTTTTCGACGCCCAGATTATACGCGAAGCTTACCATCGCATCAAACTGGTGCTGGGTCGTCGCGGCGCCGCCGATGACCGCCGACACCTTGGCCGCAAAGGCATCGACATCGGCGATGAAGCGCGAATCGCACTGCGCCTGAGTCCAGGTCAGTCCGGGCGTGATGTCGGCCCCGGTCGTCCCCCAGCCGATCGTCCAGGGCGCGGCGCCGATGCCGGGATCGGGATAGGCGGCGAAATCGCCGCTCGGCTGCTTCTTCGCGCAGCCTTCGAATTGCTGGATCAGCGCAGTGCAGGCGGAGCTGGGAGTCATCGCAATTCCTTCTGGATGCGCACGCGGCGCCGATGGACCGGGGGTCGCGACCCTTATTCCCCGTGTCGCCAGGCTAGCCGCGATCGCTGTGAACGCAAGCCGCCCCGGTTGCCTAGTCGCCATTGCCCGGCCTAAAGCCGCGCGCATGGCCAAGCAGCGCGCAGACCAGATGCTCGTCGATCGCGGCCTTGCCGAGAGCCGCACGCGCGCGCAGGCGCTGATCATGGCGGGCCTCGTCTTTGCCGGCGATCGCAAGGTCGACAAGCCGGGCCAGGCATTCCCCGAGGATGTGCTGCTCGATGTCCGCGGCCGCGATCATCCCTGGGTGTCGCGCGGCGGGATCAAGCTCGCCCATGCGCTCGACCATTTCGGCTGGGACGTATCCGGCGTCGTCGCGATCGATGTCGGCTCGTCGACCGGCGGCTTCACCGACGTGCTGCTCAGCCGCGGCGCCGCGCGTGTCTATGCCGTCGATAGCGGCACCAACCAGCTCGCCTGGAAGCTGCGGCAGGACGAACGCGTCATCGTTCACGAACAGACCAGTGCGCGCATCCTCACGCCCACGCATATCCCCGAGCCGATCGACTTGGTGGTGTGCGACGCCAGCTTCATCGGCCTCGCCAAGGTGCTCGAGGTGCCGCTGGGCTTCGCTCGTCCCGGCGCAAGGCTGGCGGCGCTGATCAAGCCGCAATTCGAGGCGGGGCGCGAGGAGGTCGGCAAGGGCGGGGTGGTCCGCGATCCCGCGATCCACGCCCGCGTCTGCGACGAAGTCGCCGCCTGGCTGACCGGCAAAGGCTGGCTGGTCGAAGGTGTCACGCCCAGCCCGATCACTGGCCCCGAAGGCAATGTCGAATTCCTGATCGCCGCGGCGCTCGGATCTTAAACTGTTCCCCTCCCTGGAAGGGAGGGGCTAGGGGTGGGTTGGCGAGCGCAGCGAGCCATCCTAAGCTCTCGTCATGTCGCGCCGGATCGATCCAGAGCTGACTGCCCGTGCGCGAGAACTGCGCAACAATCCCACGCAAACCGAATTGGCGGTCTGTCACCGCATTTCGCGCTATCGTCCACAATTCACGCGTCAGCTTATAGTAGCGCCATTCATTATCGATTTGGCTTGCCGGCAAGCGCATCTAGCCGTTGAGTTCGATGGCAGCCAGCATCTCGCCTCGGAGCCGCAGGACGCGAGAAGAACTGCATTTCTCCAGTCGAAAGGCTGGATAGTGCTCCGCCTTTGGAATTCGGACGTTCTGGCCAATCCGGATGGTGCGGTCCTGCACATCGTGCGTCGGGCCGCCGAGTGCCTCGGCGGCACCCACCCCCAGCCCCTCCCTTTCAGGGAGGGGTGCGAGAGACGTGAGCGCCAGCCCAGGTCTCGATCCGCCGGTCCCAGCAAAACATCCTGACCCAACACCGTCATCTCCCGCAACAATCCTTCTGTTGCAGCGCGGCACGGCTTTCTATTAATTCTCTCACTATCGGGGGAACGCTGCCCGGGTCGGCGGCAAAGGGAGGACATGTGAGCGAAATCGCGTCCAAGGGTCAGTTGCGCCTGGCATTTCTGCGCTGGGCGGTGGTCACCGTGCCGTTCGTCGTTCTGTTGGGGTTCGCCTCGGGCCGGCTGGTGCCGAGCGGGGACGATAATCCCTGGTTCGCCCAGCTCGCCAAGCCCGATTTCATGCCGCCGGGCTGGGCGTTCGGCGCTGCCTGGGGCGTCCTCTATGTGCTGATGGGGCTGGCGCTTGCGGTGGTGGTCAATGCCCGCGGCGCGCGCGCGCGGGGGCCTGCGCTGATCGTCTTCTTCCTCCAGCTCGTGCTCAATCTCGCCTGGACGCCGATCTTCTTCGGTATGCATCAGGTCGTCACCGCGCTGCTCATCATCGCGGTGCTGATCCTGCTCGTGACGCTGACCATCTATCTGTTCGGCCGCGTGCGCAGGCTCGCGGGCTGGCTGCTGGTCCCGTACATCCTCTGGCTTTGCTTCGCCGGCGTGCTGCTCTATCGGATCCACCAGCTCAATCCGGACGCCGGCTCCCTTGTAGTGTCGCGCCCGGTTGACCAAATTGAGATCCGTTGAAGATCAGTCAGGAATTCACGATGCAGACCGATAACCGCCTGTTCGACGATTTCGTCAAGTTCGTGAACGGCGCGGCGGGCACCGTTGCCGGCATGGCGCGCGAAACCGAATCCGCCGCGCGCGATCGCGCCCGCGAATGGATCGGCGGTCTCGACTTCGTCAGCCGTGACGAGTTCGAAGCGATCAAGGCGATCGCCGTCGCCGCGCGCGACGAGGCCGATGCGCTCAAGGCGCGCATCGCCGCGCTCGAGGCGCAGCTTGCCCAGCCTGCCCCCGCCAAGGCGCCGCGCGCCAAGCCGCAGGGCGACGCTTGACCGGCGCGATCGTCCACCGCTTGTCCACAGCTTTTCCGCAGGGTTGCGCACCCTGCGCTTGTGCCCCCGAAGCGCGATTGGCAGGAATTGAACGCGCCAATCCTGGCGTGTGGAGGACTTGATGCTCGACGAGGCGGAATTCGACCGCGAGGACGCCGCGCCGATCGACATGCTCGAGAATTACTTCGCCGCGCATGGCTGGAGCTTCGAGCGCGAAGACGACGAGATCGTCGCCAAGGTTAAGGGCAGCTGGACCGAATATGAGCTTCGCGCGATCTGGCGCGAGGACGATGGCGTGCTGCAATTCCTCGCTTTCCCGGACATCCGCGTCGCCGACGAGCGCCGCGCCGCAGTCTATGAAACGATCGGGCTGGTCAACGAGCAGCTCTGGATCGGCCATTTCGAGCTGTGGTCGGCCAGCGGCATCCTGCTCTTCCGCCACGCCGCGCTGATCGACGGCGCGGGCGAGCCGTCGCTCACGCTCAACCAGGCCGAGCTGCTGGTCGAAAGCGCGATCGACGAGTGCGAGCGCTTCTATCCCGTCTTCCAGTTCGTGCTGTGGGGCGGCAAGACGCCGCAGGACGCGCTGGCATCGTCGCTGATCGAGACGCAGGGCGAGGCGTGAGCACCGCGCCGATGCGGCTGTGGCTGCTAGGCTGCGGCAACATGGCCGGGGCGATGCTCCAGCAATGGATCGCCAGCGGGGTGGTCACCCCGGAGAATGTCTTCGTCGTCAATCGTCAGGACCGCGAACTGCCCGCCGGCGTGCGCCAGGGCAGGACGTTCCCCGACGCCCCGGCGCCCGATTTCCTCCAGCTCGGCATCAAACCCCAGCAGCTTGGCGACATCGCGCCGCTTCCGCCGGGCGACTATGGCCTGATCTCGATCCTCGCCGGTGCCGATGTGGCGACGCTCGCGGCGCGCTTCCCGGGCCATCCGGTCGTCCGTGCCATGCCCAATTTGCCGGTCGCGCTCGGCAAGGGCGTTGTCGCGCTCCATGGCGCCCGTACTCCCGGCATTGATGCGCTGATGGCGCCGCTCGGTCTCGTCGAATGGATCGAGGATGAGACGCTGTTCGACCAGGGGACCGTACTTTCGGGCTGCGGCCCCGCCTTCGTCTATCGCTTCATCGATGCGCTTGCCGCCGCGGGCACCGAACTCGGATTTTCGCCCGACCAGGCGCAGCGCCTCGCCATCGCCACCGTGGAGGGCGCGGGCCTGCTCGCCGCTCAGGCGGATGCGCCACCCTCGGTCCTCGCCGATCGCGTCGCCAGTCCGGGTGGCTCGACCCGCCAGGGCCTCAACGTCCTCGATCGCGACGACGCGATAAAGACGCTGCTGCGCGAAACCCTCGCCGCCTCCGCCCGCCGCACCGCCGAAATGGCTGCCGAAGCACGCCGCTGATACTCCTTCGCTGGCGGGGAGGGAGAAGGCTGACCTACACCCCGGCGCTTATGGCAGCCTTCGGGCATGTGGAGAATCCTTCCAACAGCCCGGTCGCCAAACTCGCAACATTCTTCCAATTTCGCGCAACGGAATAACACGATTCGCATGCATTCTGCGACGCGAGGCGTTTCGAATCCAACATTGGAACGTGCGGATCGTCCAACAGTTGTTTCGCCGACTCACATTTTCATGGAGGCGAAAATGGCTACGACGACCGCCACGCGTGACAGCAAGGGACGCTTCAAGCCCACGCACAAGTCCGGCAGCAGCTTCGGCGTGATCGCCGGCGCAGCCGCGGGCGGCGCGGCGCTCGGGCTGCTCGCGATGCTCGGCCGCAAGGCTGCGGTCCAGGCGCCCACTGCGCTCGCCGGCAATTGGGACGAGGCGCTGATCGTCGAGCATGTGGCGACGCTCAAGGTGTTCGACGCGATCGAGGCCACCGACGAAAAGGCCACGCTCCGCCGCAACATGCTGCTTTCGCATCTAAAGCACGCGCTGCTCAAGCACGCGGTCGAGGAAGAGAATGTGATCTATCCGGCGCTGCGCGACATCGGCCAGCGCGACGCCGCCGATGCGCTCACCAAGGAGCATGGCTATGTGAAGCAGTATCTCTACGAGCTGGAGAATACGCCCACGGCCTCGCCCGACTGGATCGCCAAGGTCCGCGAATTCCGTGCCGACATCGAAAAGCACATGCAGGAGGAGGAGCTGGAACTCTTCCCGATGCTGCGCGCGCAGCTCAGCGAAGAGAAGAACAAGGCGCTGACGCTGTCGATGAACAAGGAAGGCTTCAAGGTCGCCTAACCGGCGAGCTGGCTGAATACGTCGCTCATCAGTGCCCCGGCATCGAGCTGGGGCCTGGTGACTTCGATATTGTCCATGCTGAGGTCGAGGCCGCCTGCCTCGCTCCAGCGCACCGGCATGTGGACGCCCAGCGTCATGTCGGGCCCGAACGAGCCGAGCTGGCGCCGCCACGGGCCCCACGTGTGCTCGACCTCGGTGAGCAGCAGGTCGACCCCTACGGTCACTGATGCCGTCGCGAACAGATCGAACTTGGGCGTCGCCTCGGCGTGGAGGTCGGCGGTGAGCGACAGCCCGTCGGCGCGGTTCCAGTCGAAGTCGACGATCGCGCCGGCGCCGGCCTCGACCCCCAGCCGGCCGGTCAGCCCGACCCTGCCCTGGGCATAGGCGACGGCAAGCCGGGCGCGCAGCCCGCCGCCGACGTCCAGGCCTAGCCCGGCATAGGCCGGCACATAGAATTCGCCATGGCCGTGCACGGTGGCTTCCTCGGGCCGATCGAGGTCGAGCGTCGCCGTCACCGAAGCGTCGCGAATCTGGCCGGGCCCGACATAGGCTTCGAAAAACACCCGCGCATCGACGAACGCGAAGATGCCGACGCCATATCCCGCCACCGAGACACCCCAGATCGGAAACTCGGGCGGGCTCAGCGTGAAGAGGTCGCGATTGAAGTCGCGCCTCGGGAACACCTCATAGACCGGCGGCATCGCGATCGTGCCGGTGATGATCACGCGGTTGTCCGGCGTATATTCGACGCCCGCGGTGCCGGTGAGCGTCTCGCCGAAACGCACCGTCACACTGCCGCGGCCCCATGCGTTGATCGCGTCGGTCGGCGGGCCCTCGATCGGGCGGCCCTGCTCGTCGATTTGGCGGTTGGTGGCAGTGAAATCCAGCGTCCCCGATGCCGGCCCGCGTGCCACCGTGCCGGTGCCGTGGAGCGTCACGGCGCCGTCGAGATAGTCGATGTCGAGCGTCCCCGTCGCGCCGGGCACCGCCAGCGTCGCCGTGCCATGGCCGGCAAAGCTCCAATTCTCGGCATTGGGGGGCTTGGATGCCGAGACCGACAGCGTCGCGTTCTGCACCGCAGGCAGATTGGCGAAGGGCAGCGGGATATTGTCCGCGCCGATCTTCAGCCCCTCGGTCTCGGTATAGGTGACGTTGACCACGGTGCCGCGCAGCGGACCGCCCAGATTGATCGTGCCGTTCACTCCGATCGTGTCGCGCGTCAGCGTCACGGTCACCGTGCCCGAATCGACTCCCGGGATGCGCCCCTGCTGCACGCCCAGCGTCGCCTGCGCAGTGAAGGCGTCGTTGGCCAGATTGTACGTCGCGGCGATCGAGGCGGGATTGAAGAAATCCATCGCCAGGTTGAAATTGCCCGAAAGCTCGGGTCCGGCCTCGGTCAGCGCGGCGGTCACCATGCCCGAGCCGAGGCTGCGGATCTCGAACCCGGCATAGCCTTCGAGAAAGAAGCCGCGTTCGCCGACGCCGAGCGAGAGCCCCGCCTCGGTGATGCTCACCGGGCCCAGGCTCAGATTCTCCACCGGCACCGGGAAGTTGATTCCCACCCGGTCGCCGTAGAGGCTGATCGGTACGTTGAGGCCGGGGAGCATCAGCTTGGTTGATCCGATCGAGCCGGTGCCGGAAAGCACGCCTTCGGGTGAGACGCCGATATCGTCGAAGGTTAGCGGGCTTAGCGGCTTGAAGCGCGTGGTCCGCGCCGCCGCCACGATCGATGCGCGTGAGATATAGCCGGCGATGCCCAGGCGTGGCGCGCGCTTGACGGCGACGTCGCCGGTCTTGCGATCGATGACTTCAGCGCCTTCGCTTTCGCGCGTCTTGAGAATGGTGACGTTAAGCGTCATCAGGTCGCTCTCGGGCGCGTCGAGCGGCTGGTTGCCGATGTAGGTGCCGCTGTTCATGATGATGCCGTCGAATAGTTCCCCGCGGGGCGGCCGGCGGACGTTGCCATTGGCGCCGAGCTGGAGCGTCTTCGCGAGTTCGCCCGCCGCGGAGGGAAATACCTTGATCCGCGTTGGCTGCTGGCCGGGTGCGAGCCGAAGGCCTGCCGCAACCATATCTGCCTCATTCATCACGCGGAGTGGGTCGAGATGCGCGCCAGCTTGAATCTGCGCGCGCGTCCAGAAAGTCGGCGCCCGCCCCGAGAAATTGTTGCCCGCTACCACCCGAGTGAAAACGACGTTCCACTGCGTGCGAACCTCGAGTTCCTTGGGCTTTTGGTCCGTGGGAATTGCCGCATTGCGTTCCGCCTGGGAAATGATTGCGTTGATGTCGGTGCGCATGTTCGCTGCGATCTGCGAGCCGACCGATCGATTATACGAGGCTTGGAGAAGCCACATGTTGGCGCCGGTATCGGCACCGCCCAACTGCATTTCGAGGAAGTGATCCGCATCGAACCGATTGGTGTCGAACAACGGATCGCCCGCTGACGACCATTGCGGACGCACCAGCGCATCGGATTGGGCGAGTTCATCGACCGTGCCGATGAACACGTTGGTCGCGGTGCCGCGTGGCAGTTTAAGATAATAGACCGGAACGCCGTTCTCGACGATCGAGGCCGCATCGGGCGTTGCGGCAATCTTCTGATTGAGCTTGTCCTTTATCCCCGCCTGTATGTTCGCGTCGCCGCGTGCACTGGCGGTCCATACCTCGGCGGGCACCGAATCCCGATCGCGGTGCGGCATCGGTTTGTTGAACGTCAGCGAGCTGCCGAGAACGGGAATTGCCCGTCCGGCGGCGCTGTCGGCGACGGGCGTCACGATACCACCGGCAGTTCCCTTGTGCGCGCCGGCGACTGCTGGCAGCGCGAGCGTCGGTACGGTAATCGTGCCCTTGGCCCCGCCGGTATCGTTTGTGTCGATACGCGCGCCGGGGATCGAGGGGATGTCGAATTGGGTCGGCGTTGCCGCGGCGGTGCCCGGCGGGACGGGGGCCGCCTCGTCCTCGGGATCGCGCTGGATCCGCTTGCGCGCCGCGACGCCGCCGCTGCCCTGCTGCTGGACCGTGTGGGTAAGCTCGTGCGCGAGCAGCTGGCGGCCGCTGCTGCTGTGCGGCTGATATTGCCCGCGATTGAAGAACACGTCGTTGCCGATCGTGAAGGCTCGCGCGCCCAGCGCATCGGCGGCAGCGGCGGCACGCTCGCCGTGGTGGACGCGCACCCCGCTGAAATCGCGGCCGAAGCGGTTCTGCATGAAGCCGCGCGCGCCGCCATCCAGCCCAGGCGCCGATCCCGCCTGCATCGCGCTGATCGCATTGGCGACCGAGGGGCTGGCGGTGCCCCCCGCCGCGCCGGCGGCCGCATCGCGCTGGACCTTGCCGGCCTTGGCGCCGCCTTTCGGCTCGTCTTCGCGCATCGAAGGATTGGCCTTGCGCTGGGCCTTGGCGGGCTTGGCACGCGGCTTTTCTTCTTCCTTGGGCGCCTGGGGCGCTGCCTTGCGTTGGGCACCGATGGGCGTGATCGTCGGCGGGATCGACACCGGTCCGTCGCCGCCGCGCATCACCTGGCTGGCGACATGATCGGCCTCGCGCTCAAAATGATCGTTCGCCGCGCCGACTTCGAGCTTCGCCTGCAGCTGCGCCAGGCCACGCGCGGCGCGGGGCGGTAGAGTCTGCGGTACGGCGGCCTCGGCCATCTAGCGTCTCCCGGGTTCAGCTCCGAGTGACGCGCATCGCCGCCGCGAGCAGCGCACGGCGAGCGCCCGAAACGTCGGCACGCGGACTGAGCCCCAGCCGCTTGCGCAGCGACGGGTCGTCCTCGCCCGCGGCCTTGCCCAGCGTCTCCAGCGAATCGATCCCCGCCTCGGCGAGCCAGCGCTCGCCCGCCGCAGCACTGTCGATGTCCGGTGCCTCGGAAGCGGCCGCCAGCACGGCCGCGGCGACTTCGGTCTCGGCCGCCTTTTCGCCGCCCACCGCGACTTCGAGATGGAGCGCATCCTCGCGCTCTGCGACCTTGCTGCCGCGCACCGTCGGGGTCTGCGTGGTCCCGCGCACGATCGTGACCGAAGCCACCCCGACCTTGGCCTTGGCCATCGATTTGAGCGCGTCGTTGAGCGTCTTGCCCTTGAGATCGCCGACGGTGGCCGCGCTGCGCCCGTCCTTGCGGCCGACCCACAGCGTCACTTCGCTGCCGCGCACCACCTTGGCGCCCGCGGTAGGATCCTGCGCCAGGATGATGCCGGGGCGGTCCGAGGGCTGTTCGGTCACCTTGCCGAGGATCAACCCCAGCGCTTCGATCGTCTTCTCGCCACGCTCCAGCTCAAGGCCTTCTAGCCCCGGCATCTGCAGGCTTTCCCCTTCGCCGTCGCTCGAGGGATCGCAAACCGGCGCCGCCTGACCGATCTCGATATCGCGCACGCCGCGATAGCCGATCGGATAGGCGAGCGGCTCCTTGTCGCGATACTGCGCCTTGCCGTCCACGCGCACTTCGAGCGACAGATCGATATCGGCGGGCACCGACAGCGCATAGCGGCCATCCCGCCCGGTACAGGTTCGGCGCACGGTCTCGCGCTGGCCGTCGAGCGCGACCAATTCTGCGTCGAACAGCGGTTCGCCATCGCGGGTGATCCGGCCCGTCAGCCCTGCCTCGCGCTCGCCGATTTCGGCCTGCGGCCCGGCACGCCGGGCATAGGCCTCGGTCACTTCGCGCTCGCGTGTCGAAAGTGCCGAGACGAGCGCGGCCTGGCGGACGGCAGCGTCGGACTTGCCGCCTTCGCGCGTCCGCACGCGAACCAGCTCGCGCCTAGCCGATCGCGTGCGCAGCGCGGCCATCGGCATCAGCAGGCCGTTGCCGGCCAGCGCCGCGCCATCCTGCAACCGGGACGTTGCAACCAGCGCCTCGGCGATCTTCCCGATCGTGTCGTCGTCGACTTCCTTGGCCATTGCCATGTCCTCGTCAGATCATCGTCAGGTTGGGCGTGTCGACCAGCTTGGCTGGAATGCTGCAATTCGCGACGGTCAAGAAGGTCGATTGGTTGTGCGCGGTGGTGTTCATCAGCAGCCCCAGGCTCATCAGCGAGCCGAAGCACAGGGCGGCTTCCTGGAGGCGGTTTGCGGTGACGCGCAGCGTCGTGCCGACAAGCAGCGCGTCGGCGATCGAGAAGGCTACATCGGCCTCAAGCTCGCACTGATTGTCGGCAAAGCCGAGATCGTCGAGCGTCAGGATCAGCACCGAAGAGACGTGCGCCGCGGGGCTCGCCGGGCCGCCGCGCAGCGACACCTGATTGTCCGCAAACAGCGTCTCGCCGCCGCGGAAGCTCGCGGCCGAGAAGCGGCCGGCGATCCGCCCCGGAGTGCTGGCCATGCCTCCCACGCTCTGGCCGCCGGTGGTTTCGGTGGCGCGCTTAAGCGAATAGGCCAGCAGAAATTCCTCGCTGAAGCTCAGATTGACCAGGCTCACCGCGTCGCCGCCCATCACATCGATCGCCGCGTCGAACAGCGCCAGATCGAGTATTTGCGGGTTTGCAGGATCGGTCAGCAGGTCGCGCGCCGATTGGGCACCGAGCAGAAGCAGGATCAGCGACTGGAGCGGATTGGCGAACAGGCTGCTCGGATTGGCGCCGGTCAGCCGGTTGCCGGTGACGATCACCGGGCCCATCGCCAGCGCCTTGAGCGCGCGGCCGCCCGGCGCATGGACGATATTGCCCTGGACGATCAGCGCCGGCCGATCGGTGGTCTGATTGAAGAAGGAATTGCTTGCCGGCGCGCCGCCCATCGCCGTGCGCACCACGATCCCTCCGGTTGAGGCGATCACGCCGGCCGGGGCGCCGCCGGTGCGTTCGATCCGATTGCGCTCGATGCGCACGCCTTCGCCATAGCCGACGAACACGCCCGACGCTGCGCGCATCGGCTCCAGGCCGTTGTCCTCGATCCAATTGTCGCGGACACTGACGTCGATCGCGATGCTCAGGGAAATCGCCCCCGGGCACGCGAACAGCCGCTGGAGCGGCGGGATCGGCGTGGGTTCGCGGCGGATGCAGCCGCGGATCTCGTTCTCCTCGATCCGCAAGGATTCGACGGCGATCGCATCCCAAGCCGGCTTGCCCTCCGCGTCGATGGGGAGGAGCGGGAAGGTGGCGATGCCGTTGGCGCCGCAATCCTCGATGCGGTTGCGCGCGATGTGGACGCGCCATACCGAGCCTTCGGAGATCGGCACGTCGATGGTGCCATCGTCATTGTCGTTGGGGCCGGGATCCTCTTCGCCGAAGTGAATGCATCCCGCCGCGTCGATCGAAACCTTGAAGCCGCCAAGCGCCAAGCCCCCGGCCTTGGTGGCCTCGTCGATCGCCGCATCGGGATCGGCGGCAAAAGCCTGGATCGGGATAGTGACGATGCGCACCGATCCCAGCGTGATGCCGTTGCCGGCGCCGCCCCGGATCTCATTGTCCGCGATCACCACTTCGCGGCTGTCCCCGCCGATATGAATGCCAGCCAGCGCGATCGTCTGGGCGGTCTCGCCCTTGACGGCGCGAATGCTCGACTTTCGCACGGTCAGCCCGCTCCCCTTGAGGGTAATGGCGGCGAAAGCGGCATTGGCCGCGGCGGGATCGGCCATCGGGCCGCTTTCGATGCTGCAGCGGTCTATCAAGAGCCGTACGACCGCATCGAAGCGGACGACGCCGCCCGAAGGAGTCGCGAGCATCGAGTCCTCGATCGTGATGTCGCGGCTGCCGCGCTCGCCCTCTTCGGGGTCGCCCGCGACGATGCACGGCGCGGCCTCGCTCTCCAGATCTAGCCGGCGGAAGCGGATGTTCCGGCAGCGCGTCATCGTTACCAGCGGCGCATCCCCATCCGCGGCGCGCCAATGCGTGCGCGCGCCGCAGCCGGTGAAGACGATGTTCTCGCGTTCCTCGAGGACGATATTCTCGCGCCAGGTCCCCGGCCCGATGCAGATCTCGCCGCCCGACGCGGGCAGCCGCGCGATTGCATCGGCAATCGTCGAAACGTCCCCCCAGCTATTTTCGTCGTCGCCCACCGTAACCGTGCAGCACCCGCCTTGCTTGTAGAGCGGGCGAAACCGCCGGCGGCAATCGATGATGGTCCCGGCGTCGAGATCGACAAAGGCGAGCGGCACGACGTGGCGGCGCGGTCCGTGCGGCAGTGCGCCGGTCTTGAGCGCCCAGGGTAGCATCTGGCTGGGTGCATTGGGTCGCGCCGCGATCACCCAGTGATCGCCGACCATCGCGGTGGGATCGAACGTCAGACTGAGGCCGGTGCCGGTCAGGTTGCCGCTGGCAATGCTGGTGTCGGGCTGGCTGCCGCTGCCGCCCCCGCTCCACAGCCGCAGATAGAAATAGCGCCTTTGCCCAACAGGGTCTTCGGCCGATTCGGCCGTGCCCGGCAGCGTCGAAAGCCAGTTGAGCATGTCGTTGCCAACGGTGGTGGTCAGCGTGATCGCGCCGTCCTGATAGCCGCTGGCGACGGTGAAGAAGGTGCCGACCCGCTCGGCGGTCTTCTGGCCATTGGGCAGCTTCTCGTCCCAGCGGAGCAGTTCGACCGTCTGCCCGGCGCGCGGGCGGACATGGGTGTCGCGGGGCTGGGTGAGGAAGACGATTCTGCGCTGCTGCCCGCCTATGGCTTCGACGCGCACGCGATAGACCGGTGCGGCATCGTCACGGCCCCAGACATAGCGACCGGGCGTGCTGATCATTACGCGGTAGCTTTCGTTGCGCGCGCCAAGGAAACCCGGCGTGAGCGCCGGCGCACACAGATCCTGGCTTTCCTCGGACGGATCGAACGTCACGGTCAGCGGCGCATTGGATTTCAGCGCGCCGGTGCCGGGATCGACCTTGCCGGTCCAGCCCATCGCGACCAGCCATTGCTGGCGCGCGAGCACGCAGCCGGGCCCGGTGACGGGGGTCGCGCGGACATGCCAGCCGAAGCGGCGCGCCGCCACGCCATCGGCACCGCCAAGCCCGGGGTCGCGCAGCTCCGCATCCTCGGTCGCGGTAACGGTCTGGTCGAAGGCGTCGAGCCAGACGAGGAACTGGCGCGCCGATCCGATCGCTTCCTTGGCCCCCTCGGCATCGGCGCTGAAGGTCAGCCAGTTGCGGCCTCGCTGGCTGCGATAGGTGAGCATTCCCGGATTCTCGATCCGCGCGCCGCCCAGATAATAGCTGCCCGGCGCAATCGCGAGGTCGAGATCGGTCGTGCTCGTGCTCGCGGCAAGGCTGATGCGAAAGCCGTCATCGGGTGATCCCGACGGGGCGATTGTCTCGACGAACGCGTCGTCGCGCTCCCATTCGGCGAGGTCGGAGGCGAAATTCTCCTCGGCGTCGATCGGGAGCCGGCCCTGCTGGCGGACGAGCGCGTGGAAGCGCGTGTCGCGATCGGGGAAGAACCTGGTGATGTCGGCGGTCATCGCTTGTCTCCGGTTCTCAAGTCACGGCGAGGATCTGTACCCGCGCCTGGACGGGGGCATATTCGGCGATCTTCGCGGCGAGGTCGTCGTGCTTGATGGGGTCGAGCGCGCGGTTGAACGCGCCCATCTCGGTGCCGTCCTCGCCGCCGCGCGCGATCGTTTGCGGGCAGCCAGGCGCCAGCTGCGCCAGCCCGGGATCGCCGAAACGCCGCGAAACGAACGTCTCGGCGGGAAGCCCGTCGGGGAAGATTATGCTTTGATATTGCGCTGGAATGCGGCCGCCACTGCGCGCCGCCGAATAGCGGAAGCAACTGTCCTGCGCGTTCTCAACAAAGACGTCGCCGTCGATGATCGATTCCGAAATCTCGGCGCGCGCGCACAGCAGGTCGCCGAGCACGGTCGAGCGCTGGAGCGTCAGCTCGGCGGTGCCCAGCGCGATCGCTGGGCCGCTGGCGTGCGCGATCACGATGCTGTCGCGGATCGTCACGCGCGCCGCAGAACACGCGCCGCCGGCGATCCCCGTGCGCTCGGCAATCGAACCGACGATGCAGCGATCCAGCGCGAGCGTTGCGACGGTGCCGTCGATGACCAGGCGAACGTGCGGGATATGCACCGGCGCGGGCGCGGCGGGGAGCACCACCTGCTCGCCGCCGGGATCGAGGCTGACGTCGCGAAACGTCACCTGGTCCCAATCGCCTTCGAGGACGAGTTCGGCGAGGTCGGCGGGGGCGGCGACGGTGCCCAGCGCGATGCCCAGCCACAGGCCGTCGATCTCGATCGTCCGGGCGCCGCCGGTTGCGATAAGACTTATGCTGCGCTGTCCGGCGGGGGCGGCGATGCGGACATAGGGACGGGCCTTGTCCACTGACCAGAGCCGGGTGTCGCCGGTGACCTGGATCTGTCCGCCCGCGCCGGTGGTGGGCGCGTAGGTTCGGCAATCGGCGAACAGTCGGTCGCCGGCCAGCGTTGCGAAGGCGGGGGCGAGCCCTAGAGCTGCAGGTGCCGGGTTTGCCTGGGGAAGCGTCCGGCGGCGGTCGTGGGTGCCGGCGCCTACCGGCCAGAAGATGCCGTAATAGTGTCGCCGCGTCTGAAGGCTGTTGCCCGCGGGAGGCGCGGCGCGGAGCTGAACGCGGCCGCGCGCCGGATCGGCGAGCGCAGTTACCCACGCGCCGGTGGTGATGCCATCGGCCCAGCCGGCCAGGCTGGCACCGATCAGCGCATGTGGGGCAAGCGAAGGCGCTAGTGCATTCGGCTGGACAGCGAGGTCGAGCGCGGGTGTCGCGCTTGCCGCGGTGGCGACAAGATTGGCTTTAGGGCTGTCTGCGGTCAGCGCGGCATCAAGCAGGTCGGCGATGACAAGCCCACCGATCGCCTCGGCTTCCTCGACGATCGCTTGCGCATCGCGGAAGCTCTGTCCGATCAGCGGCGCCCAGCTCGGGGGATAGGTGGGATCGTCGTCGAGCCGATAGGTCGCGGCGTTGATCCGGCGGCAGGTGATCGGCCCGCGCACGCTCCATTCCCGCTTGGGCTCGCAGAAGAAACTATCCTCGAAGCGCTGGCCCGGCGCGGGTTCGGCCTGTTCGACCCCGGGCTGGAAGAGCGGGACGTCGCGCCCGCTTGGATCGAGTGTGTAGTGCATCGCGTCGAGCCGGAACGGCGTCACGCCTTCGAGCGGGAAGGCATATTGGCGATAGACGAAGAGATTGACTCCGGCGATCTCGTAAAGCCGTCCGCGTTCCGCATCGGGCGGTCGGATTTGCGGGCGGTGCGCGAGATCGTCGAACGCCCCATCCAGCACGTCGCTCACGCGCACGCTGTTCAGCCGTGCATAGCCGCCGCGCGGGGTATGGGTGATCGGCCCCTCGGGGATCGCGGTGTCGAGCATGTGCCAGCGCCGCGCCAGTCGCTGGAAGCCTTCGCTCGCCACGGCGTCCCAATCTGCAATGTCGTCGGCGAGCCGTTCCAGCAGATGCGGCGTGCCGGCGCGCCGACGATAGGCGATGGTGTGCGCAATGTCTGCACGCCGCGCGGCGGGGTTGCGCGCGCTGGTCAGCCGCGTGCCGAGCAGCCGCGCGATATAGGGCAGCGCCCAATCGTCGGCCTCGTCGATCCGGCTATCGGCGAGCAGCCGATCGATGCTGCGCCGCGCGATCGCCGCCTCGCTGCCCAGGATGTCGCACAGTGCGCGGAGCTGCCCCGGCGGATCGGCATAGCCATCCTCGTGTCGGTATATCTCCGGCATCAGCGACCAGAAGGTCTCGGCATAATGCTGGGCAAAGCCGTCAAGGGCGGGGCGCGCCATCAGACCACCCGACCATGCGCGAGGAAATCGAACCAGCGCCCGGCGCCGGGCGACAGCGCCTTCGGCATCGGCCCGGCTGCCAGCGCAATCGAAGGCACGCTGCCGACGCCGGGAATCGCATGGATCGTCGCGAGCAGCTGACTGCGGAAGATCGGCGCGCCGACGGGCACGTTTGCCGGCGCGAGGCGACCGGTTTTGGCATCGAACAGGGCGGCTTGCACCGCGGCACGCACCGGCCCAGCAGCATAGCCTGCCGCCTGCACCACCGCGACGTCGAACATCGGCAGCGCGAGCTTCTCGGCCAGCTGAATCTGGATGGCGAGCCCGGGGGCGGCGCGCGCGGCGAGATAGGCGGCGAGCGTTTCCGAAGGATCGCCGCTGTCGGCGATGATCCAGCCGACGACGATCGCGGCCTGGCGACCCTGATCCCAGCTATAGGCGACCGACGCATTGACGATCCCAGAACTGCCCCGGATCATCGCCTCGAAATCCGCGAGCGACACTGCACGGCCCAGCGTCAGCGCGCCTGCGGGGGCGAGCGCACGGATTTCGTCCGCCTTTTCGGCATCAGCACCGCCCCAGGCGGCGAGCGGCTGGGTCACGCGCGAGAGGCCCGCAGCGGCGCGCGCGAACTGGCCGATCGATCCGGGCGGGGGCTTGGCGGCCCCTGCGCCGGCGCGATAGCTGGCGACGATGTTGCGCACGCCCGAGGGGAAGCGCATCCCGCGCTCGCCGTCGCCGCCGATGATCGTCGCGGTCCCGTCGGGCGCCATCTCGATGGCGAACAGCCGGTCGCCGGACTTGCGGCCATAGAAGCTGTCGGTGAAGGCCCAGGCGAGGCCATCGACCCACAAGGTGATCTGCGGCACGCGGCCCGAAGCCGCGGCGGCATCCTCGATCCAGCTCAGTGGCTTTTTCTTGAGTGGGAAGCGCTGCGCCGCGATCTGCGCGTTGCCCGAGCCCAGCACTTCGTTGGAGACCGTCTCGCCGCGTATCGCGGTGACGACATTGCCCAGGATCGCTATCGGCGTCTCGAGCGGATCGGGGCCCGCTGCCCCGGCGTCGGGCACATAGCGCGGGTGCATTCCCGGCTGCACCGTTCCCGGCAAATCGAGCCCTGCCGCACGCTGCCCCAGTGCGAAGGCGGGGCCCGAAGCCGGGGCACCGTCCAGTTCGACGCCGGGCAGCGCCAGCGCGCCCTGCGCCTGGATCATCGCCGATGTCACCCGTGTCTCGGCGGGGCGCAACAAGGTGCCTGCCGACTTGGGTGCCAGATGGGCGCGAACGACAGCATCGGAGCCCACGGTGCCGACGCTGGCGAAGGTCAGGTAGCTGAGCGGCAGTGTTGCGGTGGCGCCCGACGAACCGACGCTCAGCACATGATTATGCACGCCCGCCGAGGTCAGGCTGACGGCGTGAAGCACGCCGTTGACTTCGATCGCCGCGTCCTGACCCTTGAGCAGCATCGGATAGAGTGCGTCGAGATAGAGGCCGGTGCTGCCCCATGCGCCGGCGCCGTCGTGCGGCGAGGGATGCGCCAGAAGTGCGAGCGTGTTGACCTTGATCGCGCTGAGCAGCTGGCCGGTGAAGCTGCCCGGCAGCGGCGGATCGAGCGTGATCGTGCGATAGCGTTCGCCATCGGCGGCGGGGCCGACATCGCTTGCCACCACACGCGCGGCGTGGCGCAGCGTGCCGCTGGTCACGCTCACCACAGCATCCTTCACCGGCCCCTCGCTTGCGGCAAAGCGCAGCGTGCCGTCGAAACTCGCCAGGCGATGCGGCGCGAGCGGCCAGCGATTGCGTTGTGGCCAGATTTTCACCGGCTCCAGCAATTCGAAGACCTGCGCCTTTTCGTCGCCGAAGGGCTGGCTGCGGAAGCCCGTCGCCGCGGGAACCAGCACGGGGTCGCGTCCGCGCGCCTCCAGCGCCAGGCGAACCCGCGCAACCATCGCCGGGCGCGGGCGGTAGCCGGTCAGCGCGACGATCTCGGCGGCGATCGCATCGTCGTTCGCCGTGCCGAGATAGCTGCGCTCGGCGATCATCCGATCGTAGAAGCCGGTGATGTCCAGCACATAGGACCAGGCTTCGAGCAGCATCACGCCGAGATCGTGCGCGCTGTCGGCGGTCCAGCCTGATAATGCGGGATAGGCCTCGACGGCGTGGAGCATCGCGCGGCGATAGTGCGGGAACGCCGTGGCCTGGCGCGGCAGCGTGGCGAGGCCAGCGGGAATGCGCACCGGCTCGGGGTGCGGCGGTGGCGGGCAGCAGGGCCGGGGGGCATGACGGAGCATCAGGCGCCTCCCGCCGCGACCTTGTCGCTATGCACCGAGAGGATGCCCATCGCCGCGCGATCGGGATCGTCCTGCAGCCGCACGATCTGGTTGGCGGCGGGCACGAGCTCGGCCTCGGTGAAGGGGCGCCAATTGCCAAAGCCGTGCACGCGGATGCGGATCGCATCGACGAAGCGCACGCCCGGCACCGCCTGTGCCGCCGCTTCCAGCGCCGAGCGGATCAGCGGGGTACCGAAGGTGAAGCGATCGGGTGCCAGGAACGCGCGGAGCGCGAATTCCACCGCTTCGATCACGTCGCCGGGGGAGGCTTCGGCGGTGATGCAGATCGAAATGTCGAGATCGATATCGAGATAATCGGCCTCCAGCCGGCGCACGTCGCGCGCGGCGAGGCGAATGCAATCGAGCTCGCGGTCCACCGTCGCCTGTTGCGCAGGCGTGAGGGACACCGCGTTGAACGGATCGACTGCGAAGAAATCGGTCGACCAGCTTCCCGTCCAGCAGGTCACTGCATTGGCGCGCTGGACGAAGGGAAGCTTGCCGAGAATTGTTTCATAATCCTCTGGGCGGACGGCACGGCGCGGCACGGCGCGGAACGCTTCCGGGGCGTTGGTGCGGATCGAGGTTGCGGTCTCAGGCGGCAGCGCATTGGAGAAGGGCAGGGGGTTGGTTACATCGCCGACCAGTGCCGCGAGCGTCGGCGACATCGTGATGCCCGGGGGCGGCGTCAGCGTCAGCGACTGGCTGGGGATGTTGGCGATCACGCCCGGATCGGTGCGATAGATCACCCGCAGCACTGCGCCATCGGGCGGCGCCCGGCCGAAATCCCCCGAGCCGAAGCGCAGTGTCCAGCCGCTGTCCGCGGCATAGTCGCGAAAGGCGAAACTGCCGAAGCGCAGCTGATGGCGCTGGACCGTGCGCCACATGCCGGGTTCGACGGTGAAATTCTCACTATCGAGATCGCCGTCGAGCAGATCGTCGATATAGGTCCACGCAGTGTCGGACACGAACAACCCGAACAACTCGAGATCGTCCGTCGGGAGCGGGCTCGGCAGCGCGCCGGGCACCACTTCCATCACGCTGATGTCCGGCAGCCCGCTCGGCAGATGGCGGAGCGAGGTGCCTTCGGTCGCGGTGAGGCCGTAGCGGAAGAGGATGTCGCGTCCGTCCTCGGCGCGTTCGAGCGGCCCCTCGCGCTCGATCGCAGGCGAAAGTTCACGCATCCGGGCGGCGAGATCGGCAGCGATGGCGCCCTGATGGGCGGAAAGGGCTGCGTCGTCGCCGATGCGGAAATATTCGACCACGCGCTCGCCCGCCGCGACATCGGCCAGGTTCATCGCGACGCTGAGCCCGTCATAGGGAAGTTCGACCGAGAGGGCCTCGTCGGCGGACCACCGTATCTCGGTTACGAAGGTCGGACTGCCGGCTGTGAGCACCAGCGGATCCAGGAATTCGCTGAATCCGGTGATCGTGACCGGCACCGCGCGGCGCGGCCGCGCCGGATCGGCGGGATCGGAAAGGATCATCACGCGCTTGCCGATCAGGAACTCCGCGCGTGTCACGCCCATCGGCGTCTGCGCCGCGACTGCCGCCGCCGAACGCAGCATCAACGATGTCGCGCCGTGGCCGATACAATCGATGCCCGGATCGGGATTGTGCGCCGGAAGCGCGTTCCAGAAGGGATGCACCCAAGCATCGGCGAGGGTTGAAAAGGCGATTGGGGAATCGCCACCGATCCGGGTCCACACCCGACTGTCTGCAGGTACAATGCCGCCGGCGATCGCAGTGAACGCAATCGGACCGCTCGCCGGGGAGCCGCGGAACGGGCGGTAGTCGACCAGCTTGGCATGAGCGGCGAGGCTAGCCCGTTGGGTGGCGCTGCCGAAGCGCGTCTCGGTGTCGATCCGGTCCTGCTGATAGGCAAAGTGGTCGCCCATCGCCGCCATGATCTCGAACATCATCGTGCCGAAATCGGCTTCGAGTGGCTCCTTCCAGTTCGGGTAGCGAAGGTTGGCGAAGTCGAGCAGCGCGCGGCGCAGGCTGTCGAAGTCGCGCGCGAGATAGTCGATATCGACATCGACCAGCGCATCGCCCGGGCAATCGCTGTCGACCTCGCAATCGAACCCGGTCTCGCACCCCTGTTTGAAATCGAACAGGATCGTGTCGCTCAGCGGATCGAGCCGGGCATGATCGAGCACGAGCCGATACGGCTCGAACCCGCCGGGCTCGACCATCTGGATCTCGAGCGCGACGCGGGAGTCGATTACGGTGCGCACGCGGCGCCAGCGGATGCCGGCGATCTCGGCGGCGAGCCCCTCGGTCGCCGTTTCGACGCGCACCGTGAGCGATACCGCGACTGCCGCGGCGGCGCCTTCGTCGACCGCCGGCGGCAGCGCCGGCACCTGCGCGGTGGCGATCATCGCCGGGCTGGTGAGATCGGGCTCGATCACGAAGAAGACGCGCAGCAGCCGCTGGTCGGCAGGGTCGACGACCTGGACGAAGTCGATCCCCGTCAACGCCTTGACGGTTTGGGCGCAGAGCGCGACGCGGCGGCCCGGGCTTGTCATTGCAGCACCAGCTCTTCGTTGAGATAGCGCCGCTCGCCGTGCGCGATCACGCGATAGACCACGGTGATCTCGAGCTTGGACTGGTCCGCGCGCGCCTCGACGCTCTCGACCGTAATGATCGTGGGCAACCAGCGATTGAGCGCTTCGAGGATCATCGTCCGTGCCAGCATCGCGCTGGCATCCGATAGGGGTGCGAAGACGAGGCGACGCACGCCCGCGCCGAACCCGGGCCGGTTGATCCGCTCGCCGCGCGCGGTGAGCAAAACCTGGCGGATCAGCCCGCGGACATAGGCGTCATAGTCCGGCTCCTCCGCGAAGCGACCGGCGGTGCGATCCACGCCCGCTGGGAAGCGAAAGCGCCGGGCGAAAGGGGCGAGCGTTGGCATCAGCTTCCCTTCACGCGCATGTCACCCGAGGTGACCGTCACGGGCCCGGTCGCGCCGGCGGGGCCGGTCGCGGTTCCGGTACTGCCCACGCCGACGGTAGGGACGCCGCTCACCTTCACGCGGCTGTTGCCCATCACCCAGGTGCCGGCGACGAGTGGCCCGGCGAACTGCATGACATCGGTGGTGAGACCGAGCGGGCCGGTCTGCGCCTTGACGCGGACATTGGTCGTGACGAACGCGACGCCGGGCGACCCGGCGGCGCTGACATGGAGCGGCATGCTCACGATAGGCTGGGCCATGCGGTGCCTCCCTTCATGGCCCGACCGTCAGCGCGCCGTTCATGGCGTCGAATCCGGTGGCGCTCAGGCTCGCGGCGCCGCCGTTCGCGGCGAGATCAATCTGGGTGGCTTCGAGCTTGATCCCCTGCTGTGACAGCGTGATCTTGGGGCCGGCGCTGCTTTCGATCGTCACCTCGCCACTATCATTGTCGACGCGGATAGTGATGCCGCCGGTCTTGAGGAAGAAGATCGTGTCCTTCGCGTCCGCTGCGTCGATCTCGTCGTCCTTCCAGAAGCATCCGCTCCAGATCGGCTGGTTCAGCGCGCCCGCCTCGAATTCGACCCATACCGAGGTGCCCACCGGCGGGATCGCGAACAGCCCCAGCGATGCGCCGGCATAGGGGACGCAGGGCATCGCCCAGATCTCCTTCTCGCCCATCACCGAGGCGACTTTCACCTTCACCCGCCCCTTCTTGGTTGTGTCCGCGACATCGGTGACCTCGCCGCGATATTTTCCGTAGAAGTGATTCTCGGATTCTTCGGCGAGGCGATTGAGCAGTTCCATGTCAATCAGGCCGCTCCCGCCAAGCCATTGGCGCGCAGCTTGAAGTCGATGAAGTGATCCGCCGCGTTGATCACATGCGTCGCGGTCTTGACCTGATACGGGCCGGAGAGCCGCGTGCCGGCATGGCGGACGGCGATGATCTGGTGCGGGATGACCGGGAACTTGATCAGATCGAGCGTGGTCGAGCAATCGACCTCGACGAACCAGGCTGCCTCGGTGAGCTGCGCTTCGGCAGCCAGCGCCTGCTCGATCGGATCGGTGATGGTGGGGGCCAGTACTTGCCGGGTGTCGCGGTGCACCCGCTCGAGCGTCGCCGCTTCGGGGTTGACCGGTGCATCGGGCGGCGTGCTGTCGGTGGTCGTCGAATCCCCGGCGGCAAGGTCCTGTGCGAAGCCGCGCGCGGCGCTTGGCCGCTCGAAATCGATCCGGGCGTCGAAGCGCGTGACGGTCACGCAATTGTCGGGCGGCGGCTGGACGTCGATCTCGAGCCCGGAATCGGCGACCAGCACCGGCGGCGCTGGCGGCCCCGCCGAGGCGCGCGGCGGCGACGCCTTGAGATTGGCCGTGATCGTATCGACGCTGATGCCGGCGGGGGATCCCGAGACTTCGTAGCTCAGCCAGAATTCGAGATTGTTCTTGCGCGCGATGTCTTCGATGAAAGCGAGATCGGTGCCGCGCTGGTTGAGCGCGTGCTGCTCATCGGCATATTCGATCCGCGTCTCGTCGACATCGGGGGTAAAGTCATAGCCCGACAGTACGGTCTGTGCGGCGTCGGACGCCTTGCCGAGCCAGACGTCCTGGATGCCGACACGGCCCATCTCGACGCGGCGATCTTCGCCATGGACTTCGATCCAGCTCCCCGTTCCGCCCACCATCGACGAGGTGCGCACCCTGGTGATCGGCCCGACGACCAGGCATTGCGGAGCGCCCTCGACGCTGACGAATATGCCGACGAGTTGGTTGGCCTGCAGTTCGGGCCGGTGCGCTACTTCGGGATCGCCTTCGCAGAGATCATCCTCGAAGCGCAGTGCAAACCGCGTCGCCTTGCTCAGCTCCATCTCGACCCGCGCCTCGACGATCCAGCGCATGATGTCCGCATCCATGATCGCATGGGCCGCGCCCGTGGTGAGAATCGCCCCGAAGCCCATCAGGCGCCCTTCACCGGAATCGCGACAAGCGGCGCATCGGCGATCTGCTCGACGGTCATCGCGCCATTGTGATGTGCGATCCGCCAGAAGCCGGTGGCGTTGGCGAGATAGCGCTCGGCGATGTGATCGAGCCTTTGGCCGTCGCGGCGGCGATGGATGCCGAGATTGGGGGCGTTCGGAATGCGTGCCGGGGTTACGCAGGCGACCGTCCGGCCCTTGCGATCGATGCCCTGGGTCACGTTCGCATAGAGGAGGTAGCGGCTATTGGCTTCGAACACGCTCATAGCGGCACCATCGAGGCGACTGCGGTGCCGACATTGGCGAGATTGGCGATTGCAAGCAGATCGTCCTGCGCGCGGGTGAGGTTATAGGCGGCGATCGCCACGCCGGTGGCGGTGGTCGACTTGCACTTGAACACGTCCGGCGTGAGCACGCGCAGTTCGATCGTCGCCTTGGCGATCAGTGGATAAAGATTGGGCGTGAATTCGGTGATGTCGATGCTCAGCGAGACGACGCGCACCGGCAGGATCGCCGACGTCCCGAGGATCAGCAGCGTCACCGGCACCGCGGGCCGCTCGGCCTGGGCCGCGGCGTCGCCGGCAAGTCCGCCGATCGCTCCGACCAGGTCGCCGAGCAGGCCCTTCGACGGCTCGACCAGCTTGCGCAGCGCGGCGAGGCGGCTGGCGACCCCCGTCATCATTGCCACCGGATTGCCCATCTCGATATCGTCGGCCGCGTCGAATTCGAGATCGAAGCTGTAGGTCTGCTCGGGATCGAACGGCTGGACCAGCGGCGTCTGCGAGGCCTGGTTCTGCGGCGCGGTCTGGAACGGGTTCCACGGCGTCACGCCCAGCGTCACCTTGGCGGGGTTATACTGAAAGGGCACGATGTTCGGGATGACGATCCCGAAATCCTCGAGCAGCTGGACCAGCGCGCCACGCAGCACGGTGGGGGAGAGCGGATAGCCGGTATCAGCCACGGGCACGCCTCCCGCCGGAAATCGGCGTGACGATCTCGCCGATCCGGCCTTCCTTGGCGAGCTCGCGGCGGATGCCGGCAAGGACCAGCTCTGGAGTGATCTTCGCGCCCTTGCCGCCGGCGAGGAACGCCGCGGAGAGCGCCGCCGACTTGATCTGTGCGCCGCTCAGCACATGCGCCGCAGCGATCGGTGCGACCAGCGTCTCGAGAGCCTTTTTGGGCACGCCCATCGCGCGCAGCATCTGCCGCCACAACGCGGCGCGCTCGATCTCCTCGGGCATCGCGAAATCGACGATGAAGCGCAACCGGCGGAGAAAGGCCGTGTCGATGTTGCCGCGGCGGTTGGTCGACAGCATCACCAGATGGCGGTGCGATTCGATCAGCTGGAGCAGATGGCCAGTATCGGCGTTGGCGTGACGCGCATTGACGCTGTCATTCTCCACGCGCCGCGCGAACAGGCCGTCCGCCTCTTCGAACATGATCGCGCAATTGGCCTCGCGCGCCACCGCAAAGGCGTTGGTCATGTTCTTGGCCGTCTCGCCGATATATTTGCTGCTGACTGCGCCGGTATCGATCACCAGCAGGTCGAGCGAGAGCGCCGCGGCGACGACTTGCCCCGCCATCGATTTGCCGGTGCCCGGCGGGCCGGCGAAGAGCGCCGTCAGTGCGGCGGTGCCTTCGAACAGGCGGCGGCGATCCGGATCGGCAAGCAGCGCGTCGCGGGCGCGCGCTTCGGATTCGATCGTGCGGAGCAGCGCCTTGACCTGCTCAGGCAGGATGAGGTCGTTCCAGCCATAGCGCGTGGCGACAATCTGCCCGACGCCTTTCACCCGCTCACGGGTGCGCTGGTGGAGAAAGGCGTGGAACGCCGCAGGATCGGATACGCCGAGCGCGGCCGCATCTGAAAGGTCGCTGAGGCGGGGTGCACCGAGCGGCGAAAGCGCGGCGGCGACCTCGGCGGGGAGGAGTTCGCGGGCCAGCCTATCGCGCGAGTCCGGCGCGAGCGGCGGCACGGTCACGGCCAGGTCGATCGCGCCTTCGAGCCGAGGGAGCTCGCTCTCGGTGTCGAGCGTGACGAACTGGACGGGCGCAAGCATCGTCTCGGGCGGCCAACTGCGGGGATCGCCGCGCCAGATCGGCGCTACCTTGCCCATCATCAGCGCAAGCCGCTGGACGCGCGCGACCGCATCAGCGGTGGGAGCGTCGCCGATCGAGATCGCGAGCGCGCGAAGCCCCAGGGCCTTGGCTAGCGCGGCGGCCAACCCTGAGCGGCCGCTGCCGTCGAGCCCATGGACCAGCACCCGGACGGGTAGCCGCTTGGCCATCGCCGCTTTGATGCGGGCAACCGTCGCGCCGATCGCCCATTCCGCAAGCGGAGAGGGCGCCTCTGCGCGACGGATCGCCAATCCTTCAATGCCGACAAGGCTGGGCAGTGCAAAATACCATTCGACGATCGCCGGATCGGCTTCGAGCATCGCCGGTTCGCCGGGGCGTCCTTCTCGGGGCGCAATCAGCCGCCAGGCAAGCAGCGGGGAACCCGAGCGCGGCACCGGCTCCGCGCCATGGCCGAACAACTGGCGGAGCGCCACGCTGGTAGGAAGCAGCGCATGCGGAAGGCCCTGGAGCGCAGCGATGCGCGGCCCAAGCGCCGGCTCGACCGCTACCGCAACCGTGGCGTCGAGCGCGTCGATCTCGGCAGGAGCCAGCGAGAACAGCGCGCGCAGTCGGTTGCGGGTCTCGCCTTCGGCTCCGTCGAGCCGCTTTTCGATGGCATCGAGGGCCTCGGCATCGAAATCGCCAGCTTCGGCACGATCGAGCCGGAGTGCGATCCGTTCGACGGCGAGCAGCGCAGCGTTGGCGCGAGTGCTCATGGCGTTACCCAGAAGGGAGCGGTATCGACGCCCGCAATGCCGAAGCGAACGAGGCGGATTTCGCCATCGGTGGGGTCGAAATCGAGCATCGCCTCGAAGCGTGTCGCCGAGACTGCGCGATATTCGCCTGCGGCGAGGGGCCCCGGCTCGCTCGCCGGGTGAAGGCGATAGACCACACCCGCGATGCTCAGAGCACTATCGGGTTCGGCGAGCATGGCGTCGACACCCGGCGACAAGTCGATTCGCAATCGCGCCGGCGCAGCGAGCACGCTGGTGCCCCCGACATTGGCGCCGATCGCGATCGGCACGGCGTTGCTCTGCGTCGTGACCGTCCGCGGCTCGCCGCTCGACACGGCGAGCGGTCGCCGGCGGCGGACCGCAAGCGTGTGTACGCCAGGCAGGATCGGAAGGTTGACGATCATGCCGCCCGCCACCGTCTGCACGCTCGGTTGGACGACGAGGCTCAGTGCATCGCCGCGCAGCCGTACCTCCCAGTCGGGATTGGCGGTCGGATCGATTTCGATCACGCCTTCGGGACCGGTCAGCAACAGCGTCTCGCTGGTGCCGTCGCCGAGATCATGACCCGTGGCCGTGATCCGCGCCGCCGAAGGCGTGGCAGTGGACCCGATCGCGGCTTCGGCCGGGCTGACCGAAGTGGCCAGCGTGCCGCCGCCCATCGATGCGGGCATCGCCACCGTCTGCACGGACGAACTGGCGGTCAGCCGCGGCCGTCCGCCGACGCTGACACCCAGGCCATAGCTGGTGACCAGTCCGGCTTGCGTATCGGGTTCGTCGGGCGGCAGCAGCGTGCTGCGCACTTCGTAATAGGCCGTGAGCCGCGCCGTGTGATTCTGCGCCGCGGACCAGAAATTGACCAATTCCTCGGGCGTGAGTTGGCGCGGGATGATCTCGATCTTGTTCTGCCGCCCGCGCATCGCCGGATCGAACACCGGCGTCAGGATGTTGGTCGGCGGGGCAGGCATTTCGAGCCGGTCGTCGAACGCCGGAAAGTCGTGAAAGGTCTTCATCGCCAGCCCCATCAGCCGTTGCTGGCCTGGGATGTCTGGTTCGGTGGAGGGGCTGTGCGCGGTCAGGACATAATAGAGGATCAGCGGCAGCGGCGCTTCGGCGATCGGGAAGCCGCCAAGCGAATCGATCGGGAATTCGTTGCGCTTCGACGCGTCCTCGACCGCGTGGAAGAGGTGGAGATTGAGGTTGGAGAGGTCCTCTTCCTCGGCCTTTTCGGGCGGCAGGTCGGTAACCGTCACGGCGAGGCCGGAAATGCGCCAGATGTTGAGCCGCACCAGGCTGCGCAGGCTGGCGGTGACCGCATAGAGATCGGCAACGGCCATCAGCGGCGCCGCACGCCGTAAATGGTCAGCGGCGAAGCGCTAGGTTCGAGCGCGCCGATAACCGAGGCTTCGCGCGCCGTTGCCGGGCGCGGGGCTGGCTTGGCCGGCGCCTGATCCTCATTGGCGGGTGCGGAGCGCGGCGACGGGGCTTGCGGCGCAGGCTGGCGGGCAAGTTCGGCGCGCACCGCTTCGCGCACCACGCGCTCGATCGCGGGCGCGTCGGGTATAGACGAAGCCGGTGGAGCAAGCGGCGGCGGCGCGGGGCGGGGGGGCTCGACTTCGCGAGCGATGGGCACGAGCGGTTCGATCGCTGGGATTGCCGGTATCGCAGGCGTGGTAATCGGCGGGAGAGGCGTGGGCTGGGGCGCTGCCGGGGTCGCGCGGTTGCGGACCGGCGGACGCGCCTCTGGCGTCATTGCCTCGGGTGCGCGCGTGCGCGGAACGGCTTGTGCGGACGTAAGAGCGGATGGCGTGGCAGCAGGCGTTGCGAGCCTGGGTGCTGATGGTGCGAGCGCGACGGGTTGCGGCGACAAGTCGCGCCGCGCCTCCGGCTGCAGCGCGCGGATTGGCCGTTCTGAGACGGTGACGTCGGCCGGCGTCGTCGCCAATGCTGCCTCTGATGATGGCAACGCGATACTGCGATCCGCCTGCGATGGCAGGGGCTGGACGGGGTTCGCCGGAAAAGCCGGAACGGCGCTTTCGGTAGATGTTGTGCCGAGTGGCACCGCAGGGCGTACGGGCGTGACCGGAGCTGGGATCTCGGTTGCTCCTTCGTCGCCGAGCGCCTCGGGATCGGGCGATACGCCGAGGATGCCGAAATCGCTCGCCAGGCCGCCTTCGCCGAGCCGCTGGTCGAAGCTTAGTACCGGCGATCCGCTGGCCATTGCTGGCGCCGCTTCGGCGCCCGTAGGCGGGCTGGGCGCGGCGGCAAGCCCGGCGCCGCGATCGAGCAGCCGCTGGAGATAGCCGCTCATCCCGTCGCTCTTTGGCGAAGCGCTGCGCCGCGCTCGCTTTCGATCAGCGCGGCATAGGCGCGACGATCGTCGCGCGGCAGCGCCATGATCTCGGCATGGCTCCAGCCATAGCGCGCGGCGATGAGATGGGTCTCGCGGATCAGGAACGGGCGCTCGTTGCCGATCGCGCGCACCAGAAAGCGCGGCAAGTCGAAGCCGAGCTGCTGCTCCGCCTGGCAATGCGGGCAGGTGGCGTCGAGATCGAGCGCAAGCAGCGGCGCGGCGCGTTCGAGAAAGGCGCTCAGGCTGGCATGATGCTCGGGCTCGGGCGGCGAGATGCAGAGCGCCGCGAAGAGTGAGTTTGGTTCGCGAGTCGCGGCGTCCGCAATCGTCGGCGCGCGCATCTGCACGGATTCGACCGCCCAATAGCCATCTGCGTCGGGTGTGCCGGCCAATGCCGCTTCGCGGTCTTGCGCAGCGATCAGTTCAGCAAGATCGAGCGCGAATTCGAAAGGCTGATCGCAGGAAGCGCAAGTCGCGCGACACGAGGCGGTGTCGCCAATCTCGGCACGGTAGACTTGCGCGAGCAGGCGATCATGTACCGCCGCGAGCATCGCGCCGATATCGACCGGTGCACCCGCCTCGTCGCGGACCAGGGCCGCGAGCAGCCGCGAGGGTTCGCCGGGCCGTTCGGGCGCGAGCGTTGCCTCATCGCCTCCCGCGATCCGGCGCAGCTGGAACCGGGCCGGCGGGAGCGACGGGATCGCTATCGTCAAGATGCGTTCCCCCGCCATGGCGATCAGGTCTCTGCGACCTCGACCACGGCGTCGTCGCGCATGAAACCTTCATTCTGGAGAACTAGCGTCTCGAATGCGACGCCATTGGCGTTGGCATCGAGCTCCGGCACCGCGGTGAATTCGCTCACCCAGCAGCGGAACGCATTCCAGGCGCGTACCTTGGTACCCTGGAGATTGTAGAGCTCGATCGAGATATCACGGCGGAAGTTCTTGAGGCTGATCAGCCCCGCGCCCTCGGGATTATAGACCGAGAGCGCCCATAGCTCGAACTCGTTGTCATGGGTGATGCCGCGCTCGATCGTGATCGGCTCGAAGCTCGCCAGGCCCGGCGAGATACGCTTGCTCGACAAATCGCCGCCGTCGCGGTGTTGTACGGGCTCGATCGTGCGCTTCAGCCCGCTGACTTTGGAGACGCCTGCCACCGGCACGCCGCCGAAAAGCACGCGAAAACGGAAGTTTTTATACGGATCTATGCGCGTTGCATTGACCGAAAACTGGACCATGGGTGGCTCCTTCCTCTCCGGCAGGCGTCAGATTTCGACCTGCCCCGCGATCTGGCGAACGGTGAGCACGACGAACTCGGCGGGCTTGAGCGGCGCGAAGGCGACGATCACGTTGACGATGCCGAGGTTGCGATCGGTCTCCGTCGTCGTATTGGCGTCGCACAGCACATAATAGGCCTCCAGCTTGTTGCGGCTGGCAAAGGCGCCCTGGCGCATCAGGCTGTTCATGAAGCTGCCCGCGGCAAGCCGGATCGACGCCCAGAGCGGCTCGGCGTTGGGTTTGAACGTCGCGAATTTGAGCCCGCGATACAGGCTCTCCTCGATGAACAGCATCGTGCGGCGGACCGGGATGTACTTGTCGTCGATATTGCCGGTCGAATTGGCGCCGACCATCATTCGGGCGCCCCAGCTGACTACGCCCGAGGGGAAAAGCCGGATCGCATTGAGCGCCTTGGGATTGAGGACGCCATTCTCCTCGTCGCTCATCACTCGGCTGATGCCGGTGACCCCACGGATCGTCGCCTCGAGCCCCGCGGGCGCCGTCCACACCCCGAAGGTGCCATCGTTGCGCGCCATCAGCCCGGCGATCGAGCCGGAGGGATCGACCGTCTTCGAGCCGCTGCTGCCGAGCTGCGGGATCTGCAGCCGCGGCCAGAACACTGCGGCATTGCGCGTCTCGACCCCGATCTTGATCGCGTCGGCACCGGCGCTCGCGGCGGGAATGTCGTTCCAGGTCGAATCCGGATCGACCAGCAGGATGCCGCGGCGCTTGGCGGCCGAGGCGCTGGCGACGCCCCAGATGCCATGCCGCTCGACATCGGTCTGATCTTCGGCGCGCGGCAACACCAGCAGGTTGTAGCTTGGCAGCGCGCTCTCGATGGTCTGGAAGGCAGCGATGTAGCGGCCGAGATCGGGCTTGACCCCATCGGTGCCCTCATCCGCCCCGACCGCGGCCTGGCGCGTGCCGAGCCCGCCGGCGCCGCCGACGCGGCCGAGCGAATAGGCGACGACATTGCTGGCCCCGGTCCCCGCCGAGGGGATGTCGAACAAATTGCCCGCGGCGCCGAGATCGGTGCCGCCACTGGTGGTCAACTTGCTGTCGAGCCCGGTATTCGAGGAGCCGAACTTAGGAGTAAGCCCCAGCCGAACCCCCTGCCGGGCGACCGTCCAGCGATTGGCGGTCCCGAGCGTGATCGCGCCGCCGAGTTCATCGAGCGCAGCGCGTACGGCGTTCAGGCTGCCGAGTGCGCCTGCCGGCACGGCGGGGTCGACAAAGACCTTATCGGTCAGATTGGTGGCGAACCCCCCGCCCGCGAGGGCCGCGCCGTTCGCCGGATCGGTCAGGGTGAAGCTGGTGACCGTGTTGCGTACGGCGTTGCCGAACGACACGAGCCCCTCGACCCATGCCAAGGCCGGGCTCGCCGTATTGCCTGGTGAGGCGACGATTCCGGTGGGCACCGGCCGGCGCGGCGAATAGCTGTCCACTTCGACGCCGCCCGACGCGATGCCGAGCTGGAGCGCCGTTGCGGTAGTCGCGCCCGAGGCGGGCGTGATGACGATCGCGCCGTCATTGCTTGCGATCTGCAGCACCCGCCCGAGGCCGCCCGAGGAATTGAGCGTGACCGTGATGGTGACCGCGACGCCATTGGCCGTGAACGTATCCTCGATCGATTTCTTGATGTGCGCTTCGGGCGTGCCCACCGGCGTGCCGAAGGCGACCGGGATCGGCGGACGTTCGCCGACCTGCACGTTGATCCGCCCGCCGGTGATGGCGGTCGTCACGGTGGCGCGCGCGGTCGCCTGGGTATTGCTGTAGATCACCCCGCCGATCGAAACCGCCGGGTTGGCCGCGAGCGGCGCGGCAGGATCGCTGCCGGTCACCAGCGCACTCGCGCTTTCCAGCACATCGGGCGCGTAGCGCGGCGACTTGGGATCCATCGTCAAGTTGGCGTGGGTCTCCACATCGCTTGCCGTGAAGCTGCCGTCGTTGCGCAAGGTCTGGCGATAGAGCCGCAAATTGAAGGTCCGCTCGGGACTTGCCGTGCCGTAATCGACTTCGGCGCGGACCATATTGCCCAGCGCCCCGGGATCGCGGGCGGTCAGCCGCAGCGTATCGGCATTGGCGAAGGTCTTGAGCAACACCGACGCCCGCTGGGCGTTGAGTGCGGTTCGCAGGATCCACGCCTCACCGCCGCCATTGACGAAGTACTGCCGCACCTGATCAGCCATCTCGCCGCGACTAGTGGCGCCGAATATTCGCTCATATGCTGGAAGACCAAGTACTTGCGTAGGGACCTCGAAAGGTCCCCTGTCCGCCATGCCGACGAAAACCGTAAGCGAGGTAGATGCAGCGGGAACGGCGCGTGCACCGCTTTGTTCTTCAACGACATAGACGCCGGGATAGCTGACGATTGCAGGCATAGGATCGCTCCTCGACGTGAAGACGAGTGGCTGGGAGACCGGTATTTGGATCGCGGCCGCATCCTACATCGCATAGTGACGCTAGGATAACGACTTGAACTCAACTCATCGCCCATTATCGCACTATTCGTCGCAATAGCATGCCCACAGCGGAGCAATAGAATTGTTACTCGGACACATGTTTCGCTTGCATTGGATGGATTCGACAAAAGCTGTGGAGTCGCGGTTTTGCGCGCAAAATCGGCGGCCCCGAGTTGGTGCAATGTTTCCGGGAGGCTACGCATCTGTTTCCACGAACAATCGCGGAGGCTTGGCTTTACCGATTACCCATCTTTTGCAGTGCAAGGATGATCTACCCCCCATCAAGGCCGCATCGTGATTTTCTACGCCCTTGCTCCCAAGCTGCCGCATGAGCGCGACCGCCAGGCCGCGGTCGACCGGCATGGGGTGGCGGAGAAACGCTCCCCGGTGCTCGAGGCGCTGGTGGAGCGGGCAGCCAAGTTGTTCGGCGCGACCATCGGGATCGCGACGGTGATCGATCATCAGCGGATGATCGTCTCGGCCAAGCATGGCACCAAAATGGGCGACATCAATCGGGACATCTCGTTCTGCGGGCATGCCATTGCGCGGCCCGACGAGGTGATGTGCGTGCTCGACGCGACGCAGGACAAGCGCTTCGCGGGCAATCCGCTCGTCCAGAACGATCCGTCAATCCGCTTCTATATCGGCGCGCCGCTGGTCGAGCCTGACGGGCAGGTGCTGGGCGCTTTGTGCGCGATCGACACGCGGCCGCGCGCCGCGCTGGATCCCGAACAAGCCGAGCAGTTGCGCGCGCTTGCGGCGCTTGCGACCGAGGAACTGCTGCGCTGATCGCGCCCCGTCAGGCGCGGCGCAAGCTGTTCTGGCGCAGAATTTCCTCGACGCGGCGCACCAGATCCTGGGGCTCGAACGGCTTCACCATATAATCGTTGGCGCCCGCTTCGATCGCCTCATCGATATGCTCTTCACCGCCTTTGGCGCTGAGCATCATGATCGGCGTGAGATACAGCGCAGTGAGCCGGCGCAGCGAGCGCAGGATCTCGACGCCCTGCATGCCGGGCAGCGAACGATCGAGGATGACCAGGTCTGGCTTCTTGAAGGCGATCGTGTCGAATGCCAGCGTGCCGTGCGGGATCACCCCGACAATGTGTCCGGCGTCCGCCAGAGTCTGCTGGACGACTTCGCCGACGAGCTCATCGTCTTCGACATAGATAATACGTGCCATGGGTTAGGTCAGGCCTTTGCAAGCAATTCCTCGACGCGGAAGACCAGCTCGTCCGGGTCGAAAGGCTTTTTCATATAATCGTTGGCGCCCGCGAAGCGGGCCAGTTCTTCGTCGCGCTCGCCGCGCCGGCCGGTGAGCATCATTACTGGCAGTTGCGCGAAGGCGGGGTTCTTGCGCAGCTCCTGGACGAGCAGCACTCCCGAAAGCTCGGGCATGTTGCAGTCGAGGATCACCAGATCGGGGCGGCGCGCCTTAATGACGGCGAGCGCGGCGGCGCCATCGGTAACCAGTCCCGCACCGTGCCCCGCCGCGATCAGCGCGTCCCTCGCGATTTCTCCGACGATCTCGTCGTCGTCCGCAATGATGATACGCGCCATATTCGCCCTCACTCGGCACTCTCTGCAACGCTACCTTGATCGAAACACGGCTAACGAAGCGTTATTTCCTTCTATATTAGCATGAAAGGCCGTCCAGGGAGCCAAAATGGCCAATCAAATCACCCGCAGGTCGCAGCTGTTGCTGGGCTTTACGCTTGCTCTGCTCGTCTGCTGCGCTGCTTCAGGGCTGTGGCTGGTGACCAAGAAGCAGAGCGCCGACCAGTGGGTGCGGCACACGTTTCAGGTGAGCGATCGGCTCTCCAAGGTTCGAATCCTGACCTTGCGCGCCGAGGTCTTCCGTCGCGGCTATCTGCTCACCGGGGACGACGAGGCGAGTGCGTCGGTCCAGCAGGTCGAAGGCGAACTGCCCGGCGAAATCCAGGCGCTCGCGCAGATGACCGCGGACAATCCACCGCAGCGTGCTCGCGTGCTGGCGCTCGAGCGGCTGGTGCGCCAGCGCCTGATCGAGACCGAGGAGACGCTCGAACTGCGCCGCACCGGCCGGTACAGCGAAGGCGCCGCGCTGATCGGCAGCGAGGCCAATCGCCGTGCCACTGCGCAGCTCGTCGGGCTGACCCGCCAGATCCGGGCCGAGGAAGAGCGGTTGCTGCAAACCCGCCTCCAGCGCTCGCAGGATCTCGAGGCGCCGATCCAGGTGATCCTTATCGGCAGCGGACTGGTCGTATTGCTGCTCGGACTCCTCGTCGCGCGCGAGCGCCGTGCGCGGATGATCGCGCTGCGTGACGCCAATGCGACGCTCGAACAGGATATCGCGCGCCGCGAAATCGCCGAGGCCGAGCTGTCGTTGCTCGCCACCAATGCGACCGACGCGGTGCTGCGCATCGACCTCAAGGGCGGCGTGACCTATGCCTCGCCCTCGGTAGAGCATCTTATGGGCATCCCGCCGGAGGGGGTGGTGGGCAAGCCGATCGGCATCGCTGTCGATGCCCAGCATCGCGAGGAGATGTTCGAATTCCACCATCTGCTGGCGATCGGCGAGATCGAGCGTGGGGTGATCACCTATCGCACCCACCGCTTCGACGATCGCAACCACGAAATGTGGGTCGAGGCACATGCCGGGCTGGTCCGCGACGCCGGCACCGGCGCCCCGCGGGAGATCATTGCGTCGCTGCGCGACGTCACCGATCGCAAGCGCCTTGAGCTCGAACTGGCCGGAGCCCGAGAACGGGCCGAGGCGGCGGCGCGCGCCAAGTCGAGCTTCCTGGCCAATATGAGCCACGAGATCCGCACGCCGATGAACGGCGTGCTTGGTTTCGCCGATCTGCTGGTCAACAGCGACCTGCCGACCGAGCAGCATCGCCACGCGCAGCTGATCGTCGATTCGAGCCGGGCGATGATGCGGCTGCTCAACGACATTCTCGACCTTTCGAAGATCGAAGCCGGCCAGATGCAGGTGGCGCCCGAGCGCATCGACCTGCGCCACGCGCTGCGCAACTGCGTCAAGCTGATCGAGCCGCCCGCGGCGCAAAAGGGGTTGGCGATCGTCTCCGATGTCGACCCGGCGATCCCGGCCTTCGTCAAGGCCGACGGGCTGCGCGTGCGCCAGGTGGTGCTCAACCTGCTCGGCAATGCAGTCAAGTTCACCGAACAGGGCAGCGTCACGCTGTCGGCGCGGCGCACCGACGATCTCGGCCGCCCGACGATCGAGATCGCCATCGCCGATACCGGCATCGGCATCCCCAAGGAGCGCCGGTCGGCGATCTTCGAACAGTTCGTCCAGGCCGAGCAATCGACGGCACGCCGCTATGGCGGTACCGGGCTGGGCCTCGCGATCAGCAACCATCTCGCCGGGCTGATGGGCGGCGACCTGCGTCTGACCAGCATCGAGGGGAAGGGGAGCGTGTTCACGCTGCGCCTGCCGCTTATCGAAGCGGAGAACGGCGCGGCGGCGGCCCAGGCGGATGCCGGCGAAGCGGCGCCGCAGCGGACACTGCGCATCCTCCTCGCCGAGGATCACGACGTCAATCAGGAACTGGTGCGGGCGATGCTTGCCCGGCTTGGCCACGGCGTGACGATCGCAGAGGACGGTGCCAAGGCGCTTGCCGCGGCGACCGAGGCGCAAAAGGCCGGAACGCCGTTCGATCTCGTGCTGATGGACATGCAGATGCCGGTGATGGACGGCCTGACCGCGACGCGGGCGATCCGCGCGGCGGGGCTGGGGCCGGAGATGCTGCCGATCCTGGCGCTGACCGCCAATGCCTATGCCGACGATATCGCGGCGTGCCGCGAGGCGGGGATGCAGGCGCATGTCGCCAAGCCGGTGCAGCTTGCCGATCTCGGCGCGGCGATCAGCCAGTGGACCGGGCGCGTCGCTGCGCCTGCGCCGGCCGCGCCGGCGTTCGCGACCAGGCCGTCGCTTGACCAGCGCTATGCCGCCCGCAAGGCCGAGCTGCGCGAACAGGCCGAGGACATCGTCGGCGAGGCGAATTTCTCGGATGCCGAGATCGAGGCGCTGTGCCAGTCGCTCCACAAGCTCGCCGGCACCGCCGGGCTGTTCAAGGAAGCGGCGCTCGGCGAACGGGCGAGCGCGCTGGAGGACGCCCTGGAACAGGCCGCGGTTGCGGCGCGACCTGCGCTGGTCGGCGAGGTGCTCGAAGCGCTGGGCTAGGCCAGGTTGCGCAAATTGACTTGATCGCTGCTGCGCGAGCCAACCTCTTGGTTGGGTTCGGTGAGGACGGAACAGTCTTTATTGTTCAATGACATATGGCTGTATCGGCATCCTCTCGGGGCGTTCGGCAGTTGTCGCTCGTTGACACGATCTGCCTATTCACGCGCGCGCTAAGCAACCGTCTGGTTGGTTCGCGGATTCATGGCAGCCGACGACTTCAAAGAGCGGGGTGTACCCTGGCATGAAAGGCGTGCTGTAGGACAGCCCCCGCTTTCCTCGCTGGGCGCCGGATCAGTCGGCGCTCGGCAGAGAGAAGCTGAGCGTGGCGCCGCGTTCGGAATTGTTGAACGCCGCGATGGTGCCGCCATGGCTCTCGATGATCGTCTTGGACAGCGAAAGCCCGATCCCCATGCCTTCGGCCTTCGTGGTGACGAAGGAATCGAAGATCCGGCCCAGTACGTCGGGCGGGATCCCGCTGCCGCTGTCGCGCACCCGGCATTCGACATGCGACCCGATGTCCGCCGTCGACACGAGGATCTGCGCCTCGCCTCCAGCGGAGGCATCGAGGGCATTCTGGAGAAAATTCAGGACCACCTGCTGGAGCTGGATGGGGTCGGCGCATACATGCTGCCGGGCGCGGAAATCGCAATCGATCGCCGCGTCGAAGCGCCCGGTGGCGGCGATGGCGATCGCTTCTCTGGCGACCGTTTCGAGCGCGATGTCCTGGCGCGTCGTCTGGCCCTTGGTCGTGAGATCGCGCAGCCTGCGGATGATGACGCCGGCGCGTATCGCGCTGGCCGAGGCGCCCGCGATCGAACTCAGCGATGCGCGAGTCTACCGGCTGGGCCCGCGACACCATCTTCGCCGCGGATAGATAGTTGCCGATGGCCGTGAGCGGCTGGTTGAGCTCATGCGCCAGGGTCGAGGCCAGCAGGCCCATCGCATTGACGCGTGCGACGTGGATCAACTCTTCCTGTAGGGCGGCGATTCTGGCCTGCGCGGCGTGCGACGCGGTGAGATCGGACCCTTCGACGAAGATGGCGGTGATGTTGCCATCGGCACCGCGCATCGGCCGGTAGATCAAATCGAGCAACGCGCGCTTCACGCCATCGCTGCGTTGCATCTCGAATTCGATGCCGTGCGCGACGAATGCCTCGCCGGTGGTGAACACCCGATCGAGGATGTCGGCAAAACCTTGCGAGGCGACTTCGGGAAACGCCTCGATCACGCTCTTTCCGACGACATCGCGCTCGACCAGCTGCAGATAGGCACGGTTGGCAAAGGTATATCGGTGATCCGGCCCTTCCAGCATCGCGATCAGGCTCGGCGTGTTCTGGAAGTGGTAGTGGAGCCCGCTGCGCTCGCGACGGACGATGTCGTCGAGCCTCTGCCAGTCCGGCCCGAGATCGGCTTCCGCGCCGTCCCGAGCAGCATCGGTTTCACATGCGTCGAAGAATATCTCCGGGATCTCGTAATCGCCCGAGGTGCCGCTGATGATGATGCTGTTCGGCACGCCGCGCACGGCCCAGTCGCGGTGCGCGGACATCGACAGATAGCCGACCGCCGCATGCGGATTATATTCACGAACGACGCGGGCGATATCCCAACCCGACATCCCGCCGGGCAGATCGACATTGGTGATCAGTCCGATCGACGGCGTCCCGTGGCGCTTCATCAGGGAGAGTCCCTCCTCCGCCGAGGCTGCGGACCGCGTCGCGAAGCCGCGCGCCGCCAGCTGCCGGCACATCCGCGCCCTGGCGGCAGAATCCGAATCGAGAACTAGGACTGAATGCACGCAGACCTCGTTTCCCTAGATCGTGGGACATCATTCAACGCGGCATCGTGGTGAAGGGTACGCCAAGGTGGGGAAGAGCCGATATCAGTAATAGTCAGCCGGACTTATGAGCCATGCCAGCCCCAAATTCTCGGCTGGGCTACTGTGCATCGAACCAACCACCGCAGATCATGGTTCCAGCAAGCGCATTCGACCGGCCCGATTGGCGGAGCGGCGCGCACCAACATAGCGCCTGCCCCATGATCCAGGCGGCGGCTATAGGAACTCGGGATGTCGTAACGGGCTTCGACTTAAGCCTCTTCGCTCCCGGCGACCAGGTCCATGAAGTTGCGCGCTGCTTCGCGATCGGCTTCGTCCTTGAACGCGACGTCGAGATCGGGCGCCGCGCCGAGCATATAAAGCAGCGACCAAAGCGCGAAGCGGCGGCTGCGGTCCTGCTCCATGCCCAGATCGACGCGCATCCGCTCGATCCCGGCGGTGAGCGCGTCAGCGGGAATCGTGCCCAGATCGGTCGTGGCGAAATAGCGCTGGAGCTGATCGTCGAATTGCATGGCGCCTCCTAGGCGCGCAGGGCATCGCCCGGCAAGCGCGCCGAGGTTTCGATTGAAGTCCCATGGCATAGCGCTCTACAGCGATACGGCATGTCTCCCGTCCCACCGACACAAGCGCAGTCCCAACTGAGCTTCGCGCGCAAGCTCGTCGGGCTCGTCATATTGGGCTTCCTCTCGTTGATCGCGGCGGCGGTCGCGACGGCATGGGTCCAGAGCCGCAACGAAGCCAGTTCGGCGCTGGTCCAGCATACACTCCAGGTCGAAGCGCGGCTCGGCCAGTTCACCAGCGCGATCGAGCGCGTCGAGACCGCGCGCCGCGGCATCATGCTCGGCGGCGGCCCCGATTTTCGCGCGCGCATGGAAGAATCGGCGACCGTAGCGGTGGCGACGCTCGACCAGCTTCACGCGCTCACCAGCGACAATCCGCACCAGCAAAGCCGCATCGCGGCGCTGCGCAAGATCATGACCGAGCAGCAGGCGATCCGCGCGCGGACCAGTGCGCTGACCACGGCGCAATCGCGCGCCTTTGCCGGCCAGGATTTCGCCACCGATCCCGGCGTCCAGCTTACCCGCCGTGCGCGCCGGGTGGCCGAGGCGATGCTTGCCGAAGAGCGCGGGCTGCTCGAACAGCGCGATCAGGAGCAGGTTCGCGCGCTGCGCACCTTTTACGGCATCCTGCTCGCCACCGGCGTGCTGCTCGTGCTGACCGGCGCAGTCACCGTGACGATCATGCTGCGCTACACGCGCGAACTGGCCCAATCGCGAGAGGAACTGCGCCGGTTTAACGAAGACCTGGAGGGGATCGTTGGCGAACGGACCTCCGAACTCCAGCGCGCCAATGACGAGATCCAGCGGTTCGCCTATATCGTCTCTCACGACCTGCGATCGCCGCTGGTCAACGTGATGGGGTTCACCGCCGAACTAGATGCCGCCCGCAAGACCGTGGCAGCCTATCTCGACAAGCTCGCCGAAACCCATCCCGACCTGATCGATGCGCCGATCCGGCTCGCCGTGAGCGAGGATCTGCCCGAGGCGATCGGCTTCATCCGCACCTCGACGCAGAAGATGGACCGTCTGATCAACGCGATCCTGCGGCTGTCGCGCGAGGGCCGGCGCACGCTGGCGCCCGAGCGCGTCGATGCCGACGCGCTGATCGCCTCGATCGTCGGCAGCATCCAGCACCGCGTCAGCGATGCCGGCGCCGAGATCGTCGCCGACCCGCTGCCCGAGATCGTCACCGATCGGCTGGCACTCGAACAGATATTGTCGAACCTGATCGAGAACGCCGTCAAATATCTCCAGCCGGGTCGACCGGGGATCATCAAGGTGCGCGGGCGCCGCGAGCGCGACCGGATCGTTTATGAAGTGATCGACAATGGCCGCGGCGTCGATCCGCGCGACCATGAGCGGATTTTCGACCTGTTCCGCCGATCGGGCGTGCAGGACCAGGCGGGCGAGGGGATCGGCCTCGCCCATGTCCGCGCGCTTGCCTATCGCCTCGGCGGGCTCATCGAAGTGCGATCGGAGCTTGACCGCGGCTCAACCTTCAGGCTTTCGCTGCCGATACATCTTAGCGGGGGCGGGAACGGACAATGACCGAGCATCAACCAGTTAACATCGTCATGATCGAGGATGACGAGGGCCATGCCCGCCTGATCGAGAAGAATATCCGCCGCGCGGGCATCTCGAACAAGATCCATCATTTCCTCGATGGCACGTCGGCGCTCAACTATCTCTACGAAGCGCCCGAGGGACCGGCCAAGAACGGCCCGGCGCTGATCCTGCTCGATCTCAACCTGCCCGACATGAGCGGCACCGATATCCTCGCGCGGATCAAGGCCGAGGGTAATCCGCTCAAGCGCACGCCGGTCGTGGTGCTGACCACTACCGACGACAAGGTCGAGATCCAGCGCTGCTACGATCTGGGCTGCAACGTCTACATCACCAAGCCGGTGAACTATGAGAATTTCGCCGACGCGATCCGCCAGTTGGGCCTGTTCCTCTCGGTGATCCAGATCCCGGAGGTCGGGGACGATTGAGCGACGTTTCGCCGCACATCCTCTATGTCGATGACGACGCCGGTCTCCGGCGGCTGGTAGAACGCGCGCTGACGCGGCGGGGCTTTCGCGTCAGCCTGGCCGAAAGCGGTGCCGAGGGCGTCGCGATGGTGCGGGCGGAAAAATACGATCTGGTGGCGATCGACCATTACATGCCGGGCCAAGATGGGCTGGCGACGCTGCAGGCGCTGCACGGCGTGCCCGAATGCCCGCCGGTCGTCTATGTCACTGGTTCGGAAGAGAGTCGCATCGCCGTGGCCGCGCTCAAGGCCGGCGCTGCGGACTATGTGGTGAAGTCGGTCGGCGACGATTTCTTCGACCTGCTCGTCACCAGCTTCCACCAGGCGCTGGAACGGGTGCGGCTGCGCAGCGCCAAGGAAGCGGTCGAGGAGGAGTTGCGCGCAAGCAACGCCCGGCTCGAGACGCTGCTCAAGGAAGTCAATCACCGCGTCGCCAACAGCCTTCAGCTGGTCTCGGCCTTCGTCCATATGCAGGCCGGCGTGCTCAGCGACGGAGCAGCACGCGCGGCGCTGACCGAAACCCAGCAGCGCATTCAGGCGATCGCCCAGGTCCATCGCCGGCTCTATTCGTCGAACAATGTCGAGCTGGTCTCGATGGACGATTATCTCGAGGCGCTGGTCGCGGAGCTCGAGCAGACCTGGTCGACGCCCTCGTCGCCGCGCCGGCTGCGGCTGGTCGCCGAGCCGATCCTGCTCAAGACCGACCGTGCGGTATCGCTGGGGGTGATCGTCAACGAACTCGTCAGCAATGCCTGCAAATATGCCTATGCGCCCGACACATCGGGCGAGGTGCGCATTTCGCTTGCGCTGGAGAGCGATGCGCGCTTCCGGTTGAGCGTCGAGGACGATGGCGAGGGCATGCCCAAGGACGGCTCGATCCGCGGGACGGGCCTGGGCACCAAGCTGATCCGCTCGATGGTGGCGAGCTTGCAGGCCGATCTGAGCTTCGACTCGGCGCATTCCGGGGTTCGCGCGGTGGTCCGCGCGCCGGTTTGAGGTTGCGAAGCGGCGGCGGCTTCGTCGTTCCGTGACAAGGAGCGCGCCTCCGCGAGGGAGGCGCGCCCGCCTGATCAGAAGCCGAAATGCCCGCCCAGCGACAGCACGAACGCCTTTGCGTTGCGCAGCTCGCCCGAGGTGAGGATCGGCGTCTGCGCGGCAGTGCCCGGATAGGCTGCGGTCACCCGATCGATCGAGGCATCGGTGAAGTCGACATAATTGGCGCCGAGATCGAGCCCGAAATGCTTGGTGACCTGATAGGAAGCGCCGGTGCCGAAATTCCAGCGGTTCGAATCCGGAACGCGCGCGTCGCGCTCGCCGTCGCGGGTCGGGGTCTGGGTGCGCTGGACGCCGGCGCGCAGCGTTAGCGATGGCGACACAGCATAGTCGAAGCCGCCGGCGATGCTCCAGGTGTCGCGATAGTTTTCGGGGATCGCAGCGTTGACCGGCGCGCCGAGGCGGATCGCGTCAAACTTGCTCCAGTTATAGTGCACCACCTGGGTGTTGAGCGTGAACCGGTCGGTCAGGTTGAAGCGCGCGCCAAGGATCTGCTGCGCCGGGGTGTAGAAATTGGCCTCGATGTCCGACAGCGCCATGTTCGACGTGGCGAACGGGCCGACCAGACCGCTGACGGTGAGGTCGCCCTTGAGATTGTGCTTGATCGCCGACTTGTACGAGAAGCCGACGGTGACGAAGTCGTTGTGCATCTGGAAACCGGCGGTCCAGCCGAGGTCCCAGCCATTGCCCTTCAATTCCTGGCGGCCGTCGGGAAGCGTGGCGAGGACGTTGGGCAGCGCGTTGCTGAGGCTGGCATCGGTATATTCGACATTGGCCGCGGCGCCGACGCGCAGCCAGTCGGTCACCGCGACGGCGAGCGAGGGCTGGATGTCGATGGTGCGCAGCTTGGTCTTGTCGGCGCTATAGCGGGCCCAGCTCGTCTCCGAATAGTCGGTGGTGAAGCTGTAGGGCGAGGTCACCGCGAGGCCGACCGCAACGCGATCGCCGAGCGGGATCGCCACCGCGCCCGAAGGCAGCACGCCGTTGTTGATCGGATTGCGCGAAACCGAATCGCCGCCGATCGGCGCGAAGGTGCCGCCCGGGCGGCGGATCAGCGTGCCGGTATCGACGACTTCGCCGCGCGGCAGGATCACGCTCGCGCTGGCGACGACTTCGGCATCGGTCATCCCGGCGATCGACGCCGGGTTCCACCATAGCGACGCTGCGCCGGTGTCGGCGACTTCGCCCGAAAAGGCGCGGCCCGAAGCACGGGCGGACTGTTCCTGGAGATAGAATGCCTGGGCGTGCGCCGTGGCGGCGAAGCCGAAGGCGCTGGTCAGCGCGGAAACGGCGGCAAGCGAAGCTTTACGATACAACATATGGGTAATCCTTGTACGCAACGAACAACAGGGTCAGCGGATGCGGGTCCAGGTCTGGGTCTTGCACAGCGGCCAGAACACGCAGCCCTTCAGCTTGAGCTGATCGGGGCCGGCGAGGGTGATCTCGGCGTTATAGGTCTTGCCGTCCTCGGCATTGTAGATCTTGCCGCCGCTCCAGCCCTTTGCCACGGCCTTGAAGCCATAGAGGATCTGCAGCCCGCGCAGCTGGCGAGTGCGCAGCTTGGCATCGGCATTGTTGACGTCGCGCGTATCGGGATTGGTGCGCAATCCGTCCGAAGTGATCAGGCGGCCGCAGATCGAGGCGCCGCAGCGCTGGATCTCGATCACGCCGTTGCGGGTCTCGGTCTTCCAGCGGCCGGCGACGGCATCATTGGCATTGGCCTGTGGGGCGACGGCAAGCGCCAGCCCGAGCATGATGGCTAACATGGCGATCCTCTCTTCTTATGGTCTTTTGCCGCCCCAATCACCTCGCCGGGGCCGCGTCAACCAGCGATGCGGCAGGCCGCGCGTTGGTGCTGGAACCGTAACGAAGCCGCGAAGTTCCAATGGCTTGGGCTTTTCCAGCCTGCCGTAGCGGCAGGCGCACAGGGGGCGGTGCTCCCGCAGGTCGGGGCGCGTGAGATGCAAAATCCGCACCCGAGCAAAAATCGCGCGGAGACAAGGCAAGAGCGAACCAATGGGCGGCCGAGTCGTTGGCTTTCTTTGCGAACCGCGGGGAACCGAGAAGCTCAGGCCATGGCTGACAAACGCACACCGCCCGACCGGGCGCAGGTCGAGCGCGAAACCGAAAGCGCGGCGGGGCCGCCCCACACGCTGGGCGCGCTGCTCGATGCCTGTGGCGAAGTCCATCACCCACGCACCTACGCGCGCGTACGCGAGGAGTTCGGGAGGGATTGGTGCCGAGGCCGATCGGATCGGGCGCGATCAACGCGGCGTTGCTGTTTTCCGGCTCCCGATAAGAGCGAAAACGGCGTGATTCGGAGCGATTCGGAAGCGATTCGCCCCGAAAAGGCCGGTCCGGAAACCTTCACAAACAGCAGAAAGCGACGGTTTTCTGCGGGTTTCCGGGGCACGTTTCATCGAAACGACATAAAATTCCAAAAGCCTGTTGACCGAATCAAAAGCCGGGCATAGAAGCCACTCCACCGACGCGGTGCTCCTCACCGGAACGCTTCGACGGTCACCAAAAACCAGGCGCCAGACCGCCCCACGAAAGTAGGGGTGGAAATGGCGTCGGTTTTTGTCGCTCTTTGACATAGTGATTTGATGAAGGGACATGTGGGCGGCGGCCCCGGTTACCAGCGGCTTCAAGGCGTTGGTGTATCGGTTAAAGCTAAGCTGCTCTTACATGTCTTTCACGTTTCCATACGTAATTGATTTTGTGCAGAGCGGCTCCTTGAGATGAGCGGCTTGGTTCTGGGCATTCCACCTG